>CAKZJM010000315.1 GCA_936943315.1 uncultured Methylophilus sp.
TGCATGAATCGGTCATAATATCCAATCACAGCCGACACCTGGGTCTGCTGCAACATAATTTCTGACACCCACACCGCATAAGGATCACGCGTGTGTTGCCACGGCAGATCATGACGGCCATGCGCCTGCTGCCAGGCAATCAGTTTTTCTGCAAACACACTCACAGGGGCTAAAAATTCAGCAGTTTCTTTAAGGCTTTTTGTTTGAGCTGATCGGCAGGCTTGGCTTCTTCAGTCGTACCATTGCCAGATTTGGAGGGATCACTTTCTGCGCCATTGGTGGAAGACTTTCCATTCAACAACCCTTTTAGGGCATCGGATTTGCTGCCCCCAATTTTCTCGCTCAGGGCATCCAGCGCTAATGACTTGGCCAGTGCCTGCCCCAACGCCGCCATATCAACCCCAAACTTGGGAGCGGCAAACGTGCCTGTAACTTTCACCGGGATACCAACACTACCCAGTTGCTCGGCCTCTTTGCCGCCCTGGCCTTTGAGTGAGTTCACCAGCGTCGGTTTAGCCAGGTAATTAATCTGTTCTTTACCAATATCGATATCGCCTTTGCTTTCTCCTTTGGTCAGGCGAAAGATAGGCGCCTTCATGGCGAGGTCATCATTATGCGCAATGCCATTCTTAATATTAAAAGTCGCAGTGAGTTCGCTAAAGTCTGTTTTCTTGCTTTTATCGGCTTCAGCGCTGGTTTGGCCTTTAAGTGCATTCAACTTGCCTTTGGCATCGCGTATCGTTCCGGCCAGATCAAAGCCTTTGACAGCGCCATCGGCCATACGCAAATCAACCGAGCCGCCCAGTGACTTTTTTAAGGCAGTCACCGTATTACCTTGCGCCGTCACATTCAGGCTCAGGTTGCCCGTGCCTGACAGCATGTCATTATTTATGGTGTCGACCAGCAAAGGGCCGACCGCGATATTCTGCAAAGTTTGTTGAACAGTCACTGCCGGGGTGCCACGGGCATCGAGTTTGACAGCACCACGCACAGTACCCTGATAGGCATCCACATTCAGAGGGTCGAGACTAGCCAACCCATCTTGCGCCTTGAGGCCTACATTGAGATTTTTGGCTTCAGTTTTACCGTATTTCAGCCAGCCGATGCGGATATTACCCTGCGCATTCAAAGCTTTTAATGCAGACAGGTCTATCGGTTGCTCTGGAGTGTTAGCTGTTTTGTCTGCTGGTTTACTCTCAGCGGACTTTGCTTCGGCAGCGGGCAGGTAACGGTTCAGATCCAACTTGTCAATATTCAAGTCAAACGTATACAAAGGCTTGCTGAACTGGCTGATACCAACATTGCCCTGAATATGACTGTCGTCCAGCTTGACGTCCAGCCCCTGTAAAGCCAACTTCTGACCATCGGCTTTGATGCCGACATTGAGTCCGGTCAGCGTATAGGGGCTATACAAAATCTTGCCGATATTGATACTGCCATCGAGGAACAAGGTTTTTAGCGCGCTCAAATCTGCCGGTTTGTCTGCTTTGGTGCTGGCTTTAGTGCTGCTTGTAGTCGCTTGTTTTTTACTATCAGCCTTACCCAACAAAGCGGTTAAATTCAGCGTATCGGCATGTACTTTAAAGCCGATATGCGGTGTGCTGAAACCAGCTACGCTGATATCGCCATTGAGTTTGGTTTCTGCCAATGTTAAATCAAAAGTGCTTTTGGCTTGCTCCTGCTTCACATTGGCAAGCGCAGCCAGCTTAAACTGGCCCTGCATGGCACCGTTAGGCAAGGCCGGGTCTTTAATATCAAATTTGCCTGCCAGCGTAGGCACTTCAAATATCATCTCCGCCAGGTTTGCCTTCACCGGTGAAGCAAAATGGCCCTCTACCTTGCGCGCGCCAGCATTGAGGTTAACATCCGCCGTCAAGCCTTTGCTTTCAACGGTTTGCTGATTCCCTTTTAACTCTGCCAATGTCACGGCCACACTCAAATCGCCGTCAGCACCTTTTTGCTTGAGTGCGAGCACGACTTTTTCACTGCTGATCAATTGCGGATTCACCGCCAAAGCGGGCGCCTGCAAACTGACATCGCGCTCAACCCCTTTAAAATTTCCTTGCATCGCCAGTTTCAGGCCTGAGACATCCAGCGCCGTTTTCGCGGCATCGACATCTACCGCGCCCACGGCCGTGACAGTCACATCTTGTCCATCCAGCAAGCCACCTTTGAGTTGTGCATCAAGACCTTTAACCACAAAATGCTTGCCTTCTGGGTCGGCCATGACATTGGCTTTGATGGTGGCTTTAGCATCGATGACAGGTTGATTCGCCGACAGGTGAAATTCAGTCACAACATCAAACGGTTTTTTAAGTGCCACCTGACCAGTGGTGAGGTTCAGCTGGTCTACCTTATAATTAGCCCCGCTTTTCTCATTGGTGAAACTGGCCTGGGTATTGGTCACCTTGATGCCTTGCACATCAAAATTAATCTGTTGTGATTCTTCTTCCTCTTTACTCAGCAAGTCATCAAAGTTGAAACTGCCATCGGTATGTTGAATCACGTTTACCTGCGCACCATCCAGGTAAACCGTGTCTACGACAATTTCTTTTTTAAGCAAGGGCAGCACCGCCAAAGCCACTTTGGCGCTTTTAATGGCAGCAAACTGCTTGTCAGACTGGTGCTCGGACAAGGTGATTTCGCCTAAGTCGGCCCCGATTTTGGGCCAGAAACTCAGTTT
>CAKZJM010000316.1 GCA_936943315.1 uncultured Methylophilus sp.
TCTTGAGAGTGAACAAGCCCTGGATGTTGAAATCAAGTCCTGGCTGGCGTTTGCCAAACAAAAGCTTGAAGAGTTACAGGTCTTGGCGACGGCGCTCAATGACGGGCGCGAAGCAGTCAAAGTCGCCTTGGCCGTGAACCAGGTGGCGATTGAGGCGCGACGACTTTCAAAACGGGTGCATCGCCCGGCAGTGAAAGCCGCCATTGAAAGCGTGACGCCACAATGGGGTCAGCGCCAAAGTGGCTACGCACAGAGGGCGCCAAAACAGGCCGCTTGGCTCAAGCTGCCTAAGTATCCAACCACCACCATCGGCTCCTTCCCGCAGACTGCGGAAATCCGCCGTGCACGAAGCCAGTTCAAGGCAGGCGAATTGGATGAGGCGGGTTATGCGTTGGCAATGAAAGCCGAAATTGAGCGCAGTGTGCGCGAACAGGAGGCATTGGGGCTGGATGTGCTGGTGCACGGCGAGGCCGAGCGTAACGATATGGTGGAGTATTTTGGTGAGCAACTGGAGGGTTACGCCTTTAGCCAGTTTGGCTGGGTGCAGTCCTACGGTTCGCGTTGTGTCAAACCACCGATTCTGTTTGGCGATATCAGCCGCCCAAAAGCCATGACGGTAGAGTGGATCAACTATGCGCAATCGCTCACCAGCAAGCCGATGAAAGGCATGCTGACCGGTCCGGTGACCATACTCAACTGGTCATTTGTGCGCGATGACCAGCCGCGTTCGGTGAGTTGTTACCAGTTAGCGTTGGCGATCCGTCAAGAAGTGCTCGATTTGGAAAAAGCAGGTATTCGCGTGATTCAGATTGATGAAGCGGCGTTGCGCGAAGGCTTGCCATTACGCAAATCACAATGGGCTGAGTATTTAAATTGGGCGGTTGAATCGTTCCGCATCACTGCCAATGGGGTCGCCGATGAAACGCAGATTCACACGCATATGTGCTATTCGGAGTTTAATGACATCATCCATGCCATCGCCGGGATGGATGCCGATGTCATCACCATTGAGACCTCACGCTCTGATATGGAGTTGCTCGATGCGTTTGACGACTTTAACTATCCGAACGAGATTGGCCCGGGTGTTTACGATATTCACTCGCCAAATATCCCGACTGAGCAGCATATTGTGCAACTGATGCAAAAGGCTGCTGAGCGTGTGCCCGCAGAACGTTTGTGGGTGAACCCGGATTGTGGCCTCAAAACCCGCCAGTGGGCAGAGGTGCTGCCTGCCTTAAGTAATATGGTGGCGGCGGCTAAAACCTTGCGTGCGGCCGCATAGCACTGACCGGTTGAGCGTGTGTAATGGCAACCCGGAAGCCTTGTGGAGGTATCCGGGTTTTTTCTTTGCATTTCTCAGGAGGATGAAAAGTTTTCCTTTATTAATGCAACTGATAATGATTTTCATTTGAAAAATATCAAAGAGACCGTTAACATAGCAGCTATATTCTTTCCACGTTGATTGCTGTGCTGCAACATCCTGAAAACTCCAAGCTTGTGGTCGCGCTGGTCTACCATTATGACGAGCTGATTAACTATGTGAAACGCCGTTTTGGTGACCATCATTTTGCACGTGATGTGGTGCATGACGTGTGTGTGGAGTTGATGGAGCGGCCACTCACTACGCCGGTGCATTCGCCCATGGCGTTTTTGCGCAAGCTGTCTAATCACCGGGCGATAGACCGTTACAGGCAATACAAAATCCAGCAATCCCACCTTGAGGCGATGCAAGCCACCGAGAGTCACAGCCACCATGTAGATGGCGAGCGCGTGCTGCATTTTGTGCAACGGCTAGAGGCATTGAAGCGCATTATTGAGGGGCTACCCGCGCGTCAACGGCAGGTGTTTTTATTGCACAGGTTGCATGATATGCCGCAGCAGGAGATTGCAGACGAGCTGGGCATTTCACGCAACATGGTCACCCAGCATTTCAGCAAGGCCATGACCAGCATACAGCAGCAATGGGGCATAACGGCATGATGAAGCCTCGTCATGATCAATTCGCCAGGCCGGAACCGCTTGCGGCCGAAGACCAGTTAAGCCCTTATACGCAAGCCTTGCGCGAGCATTTTCCATCCCGCGAGGAGATTCTGCGCGAAGCAAAACTGCAAACACAGCGCCGACGCGGATTGAAAAAAGCAGCTGGCGCGGTCGCTGCGTGCCTGGCATTGGCATTTAGCTGGTATATCGACCCCGTATTGCAGCGTGAATCACTGCAAACAGCGGTCGGGCAGCAAGCCAGTTACCGTTTGAAAGATGGTAGCGAAGTCACGCTGAATACC
>CAKZJM010000317.1 GCA_936943315.1 uncultured Methylophilus sp.
GTGCCCAAAGGCCACTGGGCGGAGGTATCAAACTGCTCTAGAGTATTGGCGGTATAGCGATAACCAAAAGTAAATGACTTGCCAGGCTCGGGGTTATATCGCAGCAGGTAATTGTTACGCTCCATATTGCCGCGGTCAGGATCATATTGCCAGAAGGTGTCCAGATTTAAACGGCTGGAGAGGCGCGCCGTAAAGCCTGCCAGAATATCGGACGACTTGCGGGTGTTATTGGTGGCATTGGGCAAGGTGACTTTCTGGTCTTCAAAATAAAAGCGTTGCCCCAGTGTGCCGCTTAGCCGTTCAATGCCCGTTTCACTGTCAATCAGGCGGCTGGTCAGGGCCAGCGTCATCTGGTTGGCATTATTGATCCTGTCGTCGCCACTAAACTGGTTTTCATAAAAAATCGAGTTCTGGTTCAGTGTATTGAGCGAAGTATCAAAAATCGGTATTTTGCTCTGATCACGATATGGAATGTACACATAGTAAGCACGAGGCTCCAGCGTGTGTGTGTAAGTGTTATCGAACAAACTGGTTTCACGGTCAAAATACATGCCGGAGTCGAGACTGACGATGGGCAAGGTCCGACTCAGTTGATTGTATTCCTGTGAATAGCCTGCAGGAATGTTATTGTTCAAACTATATTGTGTGGTTTGCACCCCTACTTTAGGCGTAACGTACCCATACGCATTCTTCATGGGGTAGGACACTGAGGGATAAAAGCTTAAACGGCTGCCAGAAGGCGCGTTGACCATGCCATCCATGGTCTGGAAGTTGACATACTGCGCCCCTGTCTGAGTAGTAAACCCTTTCCATTCGTCGTTATAAGTCATTGTCAATTGAGGCAGACGTTGATACACATAAGACACATTGTCCAAGTTTTGGTAGCGCTGGACTAAACCGTTAAATGTCAGGTGTTCACTGCCATAATTCAAAAATACACTTTGTTGCAGGTTAACGCGTGACGTCACTTGAATCCGCGTCGCCAATTCAGAGAAGTAAGTGTCATCAGATACTTTTTCCAGGTTGTAACCGCCAGACCAATGGTCACTAAACCGCTGCAAATGTGACAATTTGGCATAGAAACGGGTTTGGCCTGTCAGGTCATCCCTATCCAGATACTCCAGATTATTGATGCCGGAGTAGTTTTCATCCAGGTAGCGGAACTCCCCCTGTAATTGCATACCGCGCTTACTGAGGAAGCGGGTGGCAACAGTGGCATCCATATCCGGGCGGATATTAATGTAGTAGGGCGTCAGCAATTCAAAACCACTTCGGGACGTGGTACCCCAGAGTGGTGCCAGCAACCCGCTTTTACGCTGGTTGTTGTAAGAGAAACTCATCCAGGGTGTGTAGAGAATAGGCACACCTTTAAATTCCACGTAGGCATTGGTTGCCTCGCCTGTGCGCGTGTAGTCATTAAGTTCGAGGTTGTTGGTCTTGATGTACCAGTCATCCACATCGGCAGCGCAAGAGGTATAGCTGGCATTTTTTAAGTGTTTAACGTTCTGTCCTTCAAACAGCACTTGTTTGGCCGTGGCCCGGATATTGTCAAAAGAGCTGGTTTTTTGTTGCGTGCTGTAAGACTGGTTGTCTTCCAGATATCTTTTAGGATCGCTTAGCAAGATCGCCTGGTCACTCAACAGCGCACTGCTGTCCTGATCGCTGGGTGGTGGCGGGCTGCTTTTGAATTCAATCGAAACATCGCGCATTTCACCGATGTTTTCGCTCATGCGCATGCGTAGCATGGGGCCGGTAATTTTGGTTTGTCCGGCGGTGATGACGGCATTGCCATCGACTTGCAGCTCGTCGTTTTGCATGTCGTAACGGATTTCATCGCCAGTGACTTGCTGACCATCTTTGCGGATGATGGCGTTACCGACCGCGCGCATCTGCCTGTCCATGCGCAGTTGTAGTGTGTCACCCTCAATTTCAATCTGGCCGGGCAAAGTAGCGTTTTCTGTCACCATGACTGGGGTAGGCAAAGCTTTGTCATCTGCCAGTGCGGCGACTGGCGACAGGGTGCTGATTGCGATAAGCGCAAAAATCACACGGATGCCGCGTTCCTGGAAATCGCGTTCCGGGAAACCACGCTTCTGGAACGTAGATGAGTAAGCTTGCAAGGTATTCAAAGAGTGATCGTTTCGCTCAGGCCTGCCAATGGCAGAGTGTTATGTGCACGCATTTCAAGCCGTGCGGCCAGATGCCCCTATTCAATTGGGCTATATTATTCATGAAAACGCTTAAAAAGTCATTTTTCACTTAAAATGACAGCCGCATTTTAACA
>CAKZJM010000318.1 GCA_936943315.1 uncultured Methylophilus sp.
TAAATGGCTTAAATTGGAAGTGGTTTCGCATCACGCTGTGGATGATACACATGCAGAAGTGGTGTTTACAGCCACCTACCAAAGCGGCAAGCAGAAAAAATCACAGCTCAGCGAGCATAGCCAATTTGTGCGTATAAATGATCGTTGGCTTTATAGTGGCGAGCATCCGCAGTCTTCCTAGGCGCATCATTCTCCATCCCATAAAGCACTAACAGGCTGGTAAATGCGGTAGGCATGGGCACCGTGTTTGCTTCACTGAGCCAATCCAGGATGGCAAGATTGAGTTCATAGGGAGAGATACGCCCATCTCCATCCTGATCCAGAATACTCAAAAGCTGACTGACCTCTTGCTGCCCCAACCCCACTAGGGCTCGCTCCAGTATGGGCTGATCCAGATAGCCGCGCTGACGCTCGTCCAGTCGTAAAAAAACATTCTGAGTAAACTGCGCGCTCACCCTGCAAATAATACTCGCCATCTGTTTCGCCCTCCTGCTTTCACCATGTGATGTCAGGCTATTCTAGGCGCCTCAATAGGCAAACGGTGTATCGCTCTGTAACGCTTTGTATCCCGCGAACACAATAAAAAAACCCGCCAACAAGGCGGGTTCAATACGTTTAACAAGGCATTACAACCCCTGCTTCAGACTTTCCATAATAAAGGGATCCAAATCGCCATCGAGCACACCCTGCGTATTGCCGATTTCGACATTGGTACGCAAGTCTTTGATACGGCCCTGGTCGAGCACATAGCTGCGAATCTGGTGCCCCCAACCGATATCGGTTTTGGCATCTTCGAGCGCCTGCTTTTCTTCATTCCGCTTGCTGAGCTCAAGGTTATACAAGGCACCTTTCAGCATATTCATCGCTTCTTCTTTGTTTCTATGCTGTGAGCGGTCATTCTGGCACTGAACCACTACACCCGTCGGCAAGTGGGTGATCCGCACCGCAGAATCGGTTTTGTTAATGTGCTGACCACCGGCACCACTGGCGCGGTAGGTATCAATCCGCAAATCTGCCGGATTGATTTCAATTTCAATCGAATCATCGACTTCCGGGAAGATCTGCACGCTGGCAAAACTGGTATGCCGCTTGGAGTTGGCGTCAAACGGTGACTTGCGTACCAGGCGATGCACGCCGCTTTCGGTACGCAAGGTGCCAAACGCATAATCACCAGTCACTTTAATCGATGCACCTTTAATCCCGGCAATATCGCCTTCGGATTCCTCCAGCACCTCGACCTTGAAGCCCTTACGCTCGACGTAACGCAAATACATACGCAGCAACATACCGGCCCAGTCCTGGGCTTCAGTGCCACCACTGCCGGACTGAAATTCAATAAAGCAATTGTTGGCATCCAAAGGCTGCGAAAACATACGCTTGAATTCCATCTCGGCAACAATTTTTTCTATTTTCTGCGTATCTGCTTCCACACTCAAAAGGGTGTCGTCGTCATTCTCTTCCCGCGCCATGTCAAATAATTCACGGCTATCTGACAATGACTGATACACGTCATCCAGTGTCATGACGACACTTTCGAGCATGCGTTTTTCCTTGCCCAGGTTTTGCGCTTTTTCGGCGTTATCCCAAACCTTGGGGTCCTCCAGCAAGCCGTTAACTTCAGCTAGGCGTTGTTGTTTGTTTTCGTAGTCAAAGATACCCCCGAAGGGCTTCGTGGCGTTGGGTCAGGTCGCTTAATGCATTGGCGATACTATTGAGGTGTTCGGCTTCCATCTTTATGAATGTATTTAGAGGTAAAAACAGCATTATACCGCAGCCGGGGAGCGGATTCAGAACCCTGAGCAAGGCGTGCCCAAGTAAAGAATTCATATTTTTGTCACAAAACATGTCACAAAATAGTAAAATTGCCGTCACAAAACTTTGAAGCGATTAGGGAGTTCTCAATGGCGAATGCCACTTTTGGCCGCATCATGGCTGCAATCAGCCCCAGAAACGACAACTATTTTGTGCTGTTTAACCGTTTGGCAGATTGTGCTGTACGTGGGTCTAAAGTGCTGGCACTGATGGCTGCAGTGGTCGACCAGGCCGATTTCGAGAAGCATTTTGCAGAAATCCGCAAAATTGAATCCGAGGCAGATGAGTACACCAAGGAAATCCTGCTCTCGCTGCATAAAACCTTTATCACCCCGTTTGACCGCCGCGAAATTCGTGAGCTCGCCATGGCGTTAGACGACATCATCGACTATATGGAAGCGATTCCTCAAAGCGCAGAAATCTACGGTCATACCAAATTCACGCCCGAAATGGTCGCACTGGCACAAATTCTGTTGCGCGCCGCTGAAAAAGTCAGGGATGCCGTCCATATGTTGTCCGACATGAAAAATGCCGAGCGCATTTTGCGTACCTGTGAAGAGATCAGCACCATAGAAGGTGAAGCTGACCATATCATGCGTTCAGGCATGCACAGGCTGTTTGCCGAAGACCACGATGCCCGCACGCTGATTCGCTCCAAACAGCTTTACGATTTGTTTGAAGAAGCCGTGGATAGCTGTGAAGACGTGGCCGATGTGATTCATGGCGTCGTGCTTGAGCGCATCTAGGATACGATCATGGATCATGTGATTTTGGTCATGGCGGTGCTGGTCATCGTCGCCCTGATTTTCGACTTTATGAATGGGTTCCACGATGCGGCCAACTCGATTGCGCTCATGGTTTCCACGCGTTTACTGACCCCGCAGGCAGCCGTGATTTGGGCAGCATTCTTTAATTTTGTTGCTTTTCTGTTTTTTGGCCTGCATGTGGCCGATACGGTGGGCAAAGGCATTATTGACCCCAATATCGTTAATAACACCGTGATTTTTGGTGCATTGTTTGGCGCCATTGCCTGGAATGTGATCACCTGGTGGTTCGGCATCCCCTCCTCTTCTTCTCATGCTTTGATCGGTGGCCTGATTGGCGCAGGCATGGCGCATTCGGGCACCAAAGGGGTCATTTTAGGCAGC
>CAKZJM010000319.1 GCA_936943315.1 uncultured Methylophilus sp.
ATGTTGATCTCGTCGTAAAGCTGGTTCTCTTCTTTGACGCCTTCTGACATCGCTTATGCCTTATTCCTTACCGTACAACTCAGCGGTGCGGGTGATAAATTCATCGACAAAAATCTGCATGGCGATGGTGATGTTTTTCACGCGGCTAGCCAGGTAGTTGTAGCCAAACAGCGCAGGAATCGCCACGCCCAGGCCAGCCACCGTGGCCAGCAAGGCCGCCGCAATACCAGGCGCAATCGCATTCACGTTCACATCCCCCGCGGCGGCAATCGCGGCAAAGGTGATCATCACACCCACCACAGTGCCCAGCAGACCAAGGAAAGGGCCACCGGAAATCGCAATGGTCAGCAGCACCATCATGCTGTTCATGCGTTGCGTTTCACGCACCAGGTCGGCGTCGACTGCAGCTTTAATCGCATCGATAGACGCGCCACCCAGCGCCACCTTGCCGTCGACTTCACGTTTTTTGATTTCACGCAGGCCGGCCTTATACAAGCCGAACAGGCTGGAGTGGGTGTAGCTGCCAGTTTTATCCAGGGTCAACAAATCTCCTGCATTCGATTGCTGGAAACGCTTGAGGAACAAGGAATTATCTTTATCGGTGCGTGTCACGAGGCGGGCTTTACTGACCATCACCCAGACACTGATGGCAAACATGACGGCCAGAATCGCAATCACCACTTTGGCGTCTACTGTTAGGCTATCGATGAGGATGCCCATATAGTTGGCTTCACCGCCTTCAGCCTCTTCTTCACCATCGGCAGCCGTGACTTTCACCATATTGGCATCGGCCCCTTGCGATTGCGCGACCAGGGCCAGCCAGGCAGCACTGCGTGCCGTTGAGGCAAGCTGAAACTCATCCACCTCAATGTTTAAATTCTGGCCCAGCGTCACACTGGCTGCAGCTTGTGCGTCAGCGGCGGCTACCTGCCCTGCTACCTGGCCATTCAGGTAAACAATCCCCTGGCCACCTTGAAATACCAGCGCCACATGCTGCCATTGCCCAGACTTTAATTCACCGCCCTTGGCCGTCGCCGCACCTGCCTGCAACGCCAGGCTACTACCTTCAAGTTTGAGTGACACATTGCCACTTTTGAACACTTCGCCGGTTTGTGGCACATTGGCGGGCTTTAACCACACCGACCAGGTCGCACCATTAGCTAATGCAGGCGCGCTGGGCAAGGTGACTGTAAGCGGGGTATTATTTAGTACCGCGCTTTCGGCAATCAGGCCTGCTTTTTGCACAGTGGCATTGCCGCTGGCCGTCAACTGGCTGGGGCCGCTATCCTTGAGTAGCGCGTTGTCAGAGAACGCAAAGCGGGCCAGTAACGCAGCGTCATTCAATGCCTGAGCATCGCTGGCTGGCTTAGCCGACTCATTCCCTGCCGCCAGGCTGATCGATAACTCTTTATTGGCAGAAGACTTGAGGCAACACCACCCAGGCCACGGCCAACTCATTCACGGCGTCATATTTTTCCAGTGAATATTTAAGTTCTGTTTTGTCATCTGCGGCGATAAAACGCAGGTCAGCACCATCGACATTGGCACCGGTAAAATCGAAGTTACCGGAATGCAAGCGCACCAGCACAGGTGCCTGGTTAACGGCCTCCTTGATATTGGTGGTGTCTATCGTAATTTTTTGTTGTGTTGCCCAGTCTTTGTTCCATGCAGCCACGCCGGAGGTAGACAATGTGAGCCCTAATATTCCAACCAATAAACCAAAAAAGTTCTTCATCGCTTCGCTATTCGAGTTAATTCGAGCAGCAAGTCTATAGAGTGAATGTTGCAGACACATTAAGATCGGACTAGTCGGACTAGGCCGGCCTGACATCTCTTTTTTCAAGACGTAAAAAAGCCCGGCGAACCGGGCTGTTGCGTTCATTGCAAACGCATTTGGTGCAGAGGAAATTAGCGTTGGCGACGTGCCGCGATCAAGCCGATGAAGCCCAGGCCAGCGAGAATCAGGCCGGATTGTGTAGGCTCTGGAACCGTTGCGGCATAGGCCAGACTACCCGTGCCGGACAAGCCTAAGGTCGTGTCATAAGCAAAGAATGCGTCAGAGGTATCGGTTGAACCAGCCACCAGACTGAAGCCAATTGCCGGGCTGTTACTATCGACAGACCACTCCACGCCCGTAAACACACCATCCTGGAACACGGCAGCTGCATTGGCCAGCGCTGGCGTCGCCAGGTTAAACAGGCTGCCGCCAAAGTTAAAGTTTAAAGTGTTGAGGTTGATCAGTTCTGTGCCAGACGCCAGCAACCCGGCATCATCAAAACTGAACTGGCCCTGGTAGCTGGAGCCGTTGTAATAACCGGACTCGACCTGACCACTAAACTGCCAGGATTGAATCGCTGCCTGGGCTGGCATGACCGCTATCATCGTCGTCGCCAGTACTGCCATCAGCGTGATTTTTTTCATCAGTGTATTCATTGCAAAATTCCTTTAGTAAACATTAAAGTGTGAAATCGCGGGCAGGTGACACTTGTTTCGCGGTCAGGCCTTTTAGCGTCACCAGCGGTTTGGCCGTGGCCGGGCCTGCGGCACCATCGCTATCAACCGTCACCTGTACGCCACCGGTCACATCCACCAGGCCCAGATAGCCACCGCTCAAGGCAACATTGGCAGAGACGCCGAGGGACGATAGCAGAGCTGTCAGCTGCAACTTGTCTGCGTAAGGGGTGAAATCAGTGATGGTGTCACCCGCTTCGCGTAAGCTGCTGTACACGAACACATCATTGCCAGCGCCGCCTGTGAGCGTATCCACACCCAAACCGCCATTGAGAATGTCGTCGCCCGCTGTGCCCACCAGCACATCGCGGCTGGCGGTGCCGTTACGTGTCACACCAGG
>CAKZJM010000320.1 GCA_936943315.1 uncultured Methylophilus sp.
CCTCCCGCGTCAACTCGTCCACACGCTTGTAGCTGGTCGATATCTTAAGCTGTACCATCTCGACAAACGGCAGGCTGCCTGCCTGCTCCATCGCCTGCTTGGCCGTGCCGCCATAAGCCCGTACCAGGCCGCCTGTTCCCAGGTTAATGCCGCCATAGTAACGCACCACGGCAACACAGCAATTGACATAATTCTGGCCATCCAGCATTTGCATAATGGGCTTACCGGCGGTCCCGGCTGGCTCACCCGCATCAGAAAAGCGGGCAACGATGCCTTCTGCGGTTTTCATCCTGAAGGCATAGGCCAGGTGCCCGGCCGATGAATGTTCACTGGCAAACTGGCGTAAAAACAAGGCGAGTTCACGCTCGTTTTCACACCGCCTGGCACGTGCGATAAAACGGGATTTATTGATGGTTTGGTCGGCCTGGCCGGGTTGACTGAACGTGAGCATGACAAAGACTTCAGGAAAGGCCACTTATTTTACCATTGGCATCCACGCTGATACGGACGCTTGCTGGTTGCTTGGGCAAGCCGGGCATGGTCATGATGTCACCGCATATGGCCACCACGAAACCGGCCCCGCGTGACAGCCTTAGCTCACGCACATGCAGCACATGGTTTTCTGGCACGTTGCGCAATTTGGCATCGCAAGACAGCGAATACTGGGTTTTGGCGACACAGACCGGCAGCCCCTGGCTGGCTTCAGCCATCTGCGTCAACTGCTGTTGAGCAAGCTCGCTAAACGTGACCGCGCTGGCACCATAGATATTTTTTGCCAGGGTGGTGAGTTTTTCTGACAGCGGCAGCGCATCTGCATACAACAATCTAGGCACTGCTGACTGCTGCGCCTGCTCAGCAACCGCATGCGCCAGTGAGAGCGCCCCTGATCCGCCTTGCGCCCAGTGGCGGCACACGTGCAGGCTGGCGCCCAGCGACTCTACCGCCGCCTGCACCAGGGCGACTTCAGCATCGGTATCCGCCGTAAAATGATTGAGCGCGACCACTACAGGCAAACCAAAGTGCTGGCGTAGGTTGCTCACATGTTTTTTGAGATTGGCGACACCCACAGAAAGTGCTGCCAGGTTTTCGGTATTCAGGTCAGCCACTTCGACGCCACCGTTGTATTTCAAAGCGCGCACGGTAGCTACAATCACGGCCACATCTGGTCGCAGGCCAGACTGTCGGCATTTGATATCCATAAACTTCTCAGCACCCAGGTCTGCCCCAAAACCGGCCTCGGTGACGACAAAATCTGCCAGGCGCAGCGCGGTTTGCGTGGCTACCAACGAATTACAGCCGTGTGCGATATTGGCAAACGGGCCGCCATGCACCAAGGCCGGGGAACCTTCCAGTGTTTGTACCAGGTTAGGCTGAAAAGCATCCTTAAGCAAGGCGGTCATCGCGCCCTCTGCCGCTAAGTCACTCGCCGTAATAGGCTGTCCTTGTACTGACACACCCACCTGGATACGGCCCAGGCGGCGCGTTAAATCAGCCAGGTCAGTCGCCAGGCAAAAAATCGCCATGACTTCACTGGCGACCGTGATATCAAAACCGGTGTCATGCGAGGTAGGCTGGTTAATCGTTATCCTGCGTAACGCGCGATCATTCATATCCATGCAACGCCGCCAGCTGACAGTGTCAAACCCCAGGGCGTTGCCATGGTAAATATGATTATCGATTAAAGCAGCCAACAGATTATTGGCAGCACTAATGGCATGAAAATCCCCAGTAAAGTGCAGGTTGATATTTTCCATGGGCACCACTTGCGCATAACCACCGCCAGTGGCGCCGCCTTTCATGCCAAACACTGGCCCCAGCGAAGGCTCCCGCAGGCAAGCCAGGGCATGGTATCCCGCCTGGTTCAAGGCATCGGTCAGGCCTATCGTGGTAGTGGTTTTACCCTCTCCGGCGGGCGTGGGGTTAATGGCGGTGACCAAGATCAGCTTGGCTTTTGCCGGTTGCGCCTGCAACCGGTTCACCGTCGCCTGGGTCAATTTCGCCATGTGCTGGCCATACACATGCAAGTCATCCGACGACAAGTCCACCTTGGCCGCTACGTCTACCACTGGCTGTAAGGTTGCGGCCTGGGCGATGTCGATATCACTTAGCATCTAAAGATCCCGAATTGAACAGATAGCAGAATTAAAACGCAGCTAGCGCTTTGATTTACTGCCGCCAAGAAGAGAGCCCAATACGCCGCGCACAATCGCCCGGCCTAATTGAGAGCCTATGGCGCGGGCAGCAGATTTGGCGGCAGACTCCAGCACAGAGTCTGAGCGGCTGGTCTTGCCGCCGAGGATACCGCCCAGGTCAAAGCCAGACCCTTCCTGCTCTTTTTGTGTTTGTGCTTGCGCGGCCGATGCAGCCTGCTCTGCACGCTGCTTGAGAATTTCATACGCAGATTCGCGGTCTACCAGTTTGTCATACACGCCAGCCACCAGGGATTGCGCCATCACTTGCTTGCGCTCAGCATCCGTCGCCGGGCCAACACGGCTTTCTGGCGGACAGACAAACACACGCTCGACCGGTGTGGGTGCCCCTTTTTCATCAAGGAAAGAAACCAGCGCCTCACCTACGCCCAATTCGGTGATCGCGGTGGCCACATCCAGTTTAGGATTGGCGCGGAAGGTTTGTGCCGCCACCTGCACCGCTTTCTGGTCGCGCGGGGTAAAGGCGCGCAAGGCATGCTGGACACGGTTACCCAGTTGGCCCAACACCACATCCGGAATATCCAGCGGATTTTGTGAGACAAAATACACGCCCACGCCTTTGGAGCGCACCAGGCGCACCACCTGCTCAATTTTCTGCATCAGGATATCGGGTGCATCATTAAATAACAGGTGCGCTTCGTCAAAGAAAAACACCAGTTTGGGTTTTTCCATATCCCCCACTTCCGGCAACTTTTCAAACAGCTCGGACAGAATCCATAACAACAAGGTCGCATACACACGAGGCGAGTTCAGCAACTTGTCTGCCGCCAGGATATTAATAAACCCCAATCCTTTACTATCGGTTTGCATCATGTCTTCGAGGTTGAGCGCAGGCTCGCCAAACAGGATATCGCCGCCCTCGGTTTCCAGTTGCAGCAAGGACCGCTGAATGGCGCCGACACTAGCCGTGGAAATATTGCCGTACTGGGTTTGGTAAGTGGCTGAATTTTCAGCGCAATGCTGCGCCATGGCGCGCAGGTCTTTCATGTCCAGCAACAGCATGCCATTGTCATCTG
>CAKZJM010000321.1 GCA_936943315.1 uncultured Methylophilus sp.
AGCGCTACAGCACCCGCTTCAACAGCGCTTCGTCTAACCCGGATCTGAAACCTGAGCGCGCAAACAACATCGAGATCGGTATCGAAGACACTCTTTGGTCGGGCGTACGTGGCACAGCCGCAGTCTTCCATAACAAGATCAAGGATTATATCCAGTCGGTGCCGGTGGATTTAAACGGCAATGGTAGTTTTGAGAACAATGAAAACCAGAACCGAAACGTTGGAGAAGCCACGATCAAAGGGTTGGAATTAGGTCTTGTAGCATCAGTGTTGCCCACACTCGAAGTGGGGGGTAATTATTCCTGGATAGACGCCGACATCACGCCTCCTCCAGGCACGGTTACGTTATATCCCTATTTAGCTACACCTAAAAACAAAGGCTTCCTTTATGCAAAATGGAATCCAACAGACAAATGGAATATTGTGCCGAGCTATGAAGTCGCAGATAGCCGTTGGTCACAACAAGTGAGTGGTGTTCCCGGTGCAGCATATGTGAAGACAGGCTCTTACGACTTACTTAATCTAAAAGTGGATTACAGAATCGTTCGCGACTGGGTAGTGTCTTTCGCTGCTAATAATCTGCTGGATAAAAATTATGAGTTGTCGGCAGGCTATCCTTCCCAGGGTCGCAACTTCTTGTTATCAACGCGCTACCAGTTCTAATCGGAGCCACTGCCATGAACAAACGCCACGCGACTGCAAACATGTTCAAACAACGACTGCTGGCAAGTAGCCTGCTGCTGGTGAGCATGATCGTGACCGCCGCAGAAAAAGTGGTGGTCATGACCAGCTATCCGCAGGAGATGATTTCACAGTTTGAGGCAGCCTTTGAGCAGCAGTTTCCACAGTACCGGCTTGAGGTATTGTGGAAACCATCGAATGACGCTTTAACTTATCTCGACCAGCACCCGGGAGAAGTCGATGTGTATTGGACGCCCTCGCGGCAGAACTTTAGCCAGCTGGCAAAACAAGGTTTGTTACAAAAACTGAATCCAGCCTGGATTCATTCGCCTTCTAGCCTGCATGGTAGCTTGCTTAATGATGCAGAGGGTTATTATGCGGCGACCGAAATCGCTGGCTTAGGCATGGTGATTGCCCCGGCGGCATTTGAAAAAACAAAACTGCGCGTGCCGCAGGACTGGCAAGACCTTGCTCAACCTGCTTTGCTTGGCCAGATTGCGTTTCCACTACCGACGAAAGTCGGCTTTGCCGCTGGGCTGCCCGATGCGATGTTGCGAGGCAAGTCATGGCCGGAGGGTTGGGCCATGCTCGCCAGAATCACAATGAATGCCCGCTTTATTGATAGTGGCTCGACGTTTATTACCGATGAGGTGGCTGCCGGACGTGCAATGGTTGGGATCACCATGGATTTTTTTGCTGCGTCAGCCATCGCTAAAGGGGCGCCGCTCAAATATGTTTATCCGCCCATCGTGGCTTATTCTCCAGCGCATGTCGCTATGTTGCAGCGAGCACCGCATCTGGCTGCGGCAGAGGCATTTGTACACTTCACGCTCTCGCCTACCGGACAACAATTATTATTCACGCCGGATATTCGCAAATTGCCGGTAGACCCCGCCGCTTATGCGCACAAGCCGCAAGCTTACTTCAATCCTTTTGCGGTCACGGAATCAAAGAATGAAAAAGTACGAGATGTTGCTGAACAGAACTTGTTAAATGCTTTTTTTGAGACCACCTTGGTCAAACAGCAGGCGATGCTGCAATCCTTATTTGTGAATCTCTCTTTTGCGCGTCATTTAAAACGCGATACCACAAAAATAAACGATATCGAGCAGCAGTTATTGCAACCTTTACTCAGCGAGCAGGCATTGTTTTCGGCTGAACATGTGGCGGCATTTCAGGCGCCTGAGCTGAGTGGGCGCGAAAACCTTATCAAACAATGGTCTGAGCTTGCAAAGACCAGGAATCAAGCCGCCGCCAATGCATTACAGGCTTTACTGGTAGGCCAGTAATCTACGAGTCAAGCGAGGGCAAAAGTGCTTAAACGATTGCTGTTTTGCCTGTTTAGCCAGTTAGCATGCGCACAAGACAGTGCTTTCACCCACACACAGCGCAGTGCTGATGCATACACGCATGTCTTTGCCACACTGACAGATAGCCAATCATTACAAGCTTTTCAGGCTGGGCGCACGCTGTTTCGCCAGGTGTGGACAGAGACCGGGAGTGATGATCACCGCTTTAGCGGACTGGGGCCACTGTATAACCGTTTTTCATGTGTCGCCTGCCATCCAGGCAATGGCCGCGGTTTTGCGCCAGATGGCCCTCACCAATCGATGAAAACCATGCTGGTCAGGCTCAGTGTTTCCAACGCAAGTGGCCCTAACCTGCCGCATCCGGTGTATGGTGACCAGCTCAATGAATTTGGTATTTCTGGTGTGGCGGGCGAAGGCATCGCGCGGATTCGTTATGAACCTGTTTCTATCGCCTTTGCCGATGGTGAGATGGTCACTTTGCGGCGGCCAGAAGTCAGCTTTGATGAACTGGCTTATGGCCCGCTTGAGCAGGTACAAGTATCCGCACGCATTGCCCCTGCTGTGTTCGGCATGGGTTTGCTTGAGGGGGTGAGTGAGGAAGACATTCTCCAGCAGGCCGCCCGCCGCAAACCGGCCAGGATCGCCGGGCGGCCCAATTGGGTGTGGGATATCGCGCAGCACAAAACCGTGATTGGAAAATTTGGCTGGAAAGCCAATTCGCCACATTTGCGGCAGCAAATTGCCAGCGCATTTCATGGGGATTTGGGCATTACCTCCAGCCTTTTTCCGCTCGAAAATTGCCATGCTTATAGCTGTCCTGGCACCACCCCTGAGCTCACAGACCAGCAACTAGCTGAGATTCAATTCTACCTGAGCGCCTTGTCGGTGCCGCTACCCGCTCCGCCCACGCCAGACATTAACCGCGGCGCAACTTTGTTCAACCAGGCGCAATGCATTGAGTGCCATACAGATCAATTACAGACCAGGCTACCAGTCAATCTGCCTCGTTTAAATCAAGGCAAAGTCAGTGCGTACACCGATTTGCTGCTGCATGATATGGGTGAAGCGCTGGCTGATCACAGGCCAGACTTTATGGCTAACGGGCGCGAGTGGCGCAGGCCACCTTTGTGGGGCATTGGCCTGGCAAAAACGGTGCATGCCAATGCTGGGTTTTTACATGATGGGCGGGCACGCACTTTAGAAGAAGCGATTTTATGGCATGGCGGCGAAGCCGC
>CAKZJM010000322.1 GCA_936943315.1 uncultured Methylophilus sp.
TACTCCGTTCTGTTTTAGACATTATGATTTGTCTAGCAGAGCGGGTGAAGTCCAAAGCTTCAAATTATTCAAGATATTAGTCAGTTAAAAGCTAAGGTTCCTGACTTTTTTAAAGTCCCTTTCGTGCTTTCAAAAAAAGACTTTACTAAATTGTTAGCTCGTCTACTAAGCGATATCGGCTTTAGCCTTGTAAAAATCGAAAAAGATCTAAGGGCTATTGTATTTTCTAAACCTTTACCAAAATCTTTGGGATTTATCTCATTATGCTTTGATAATAAACAATGGACACAACAACATCGATGGGATATTACCGTCGCGATCTCTCAGCAACCAGTCACAAAATGGTTTACATGGCGTGGCTATCCGAGTATGCCTATCGCCTTTGACTTAAGTTTATTCTCTCCGGGATGGCATGATGTTAGCTATTTCTTAGATTTTGAGTCTCGCCAAGATTATCAAGGAGTTTGGCATCCTGTAAGGAGTGAAATTGATGATGATAAGAATAAATATGCAGCTCTTTTTATGAGAGATGCAATTAAGAATTTAGACAGTTTGATTTCTGAATCTATAGCTGGATAAAAAGCTCTAAAAGTGAGCTTTTACGCGTCTGTCGCGTAATATGGCATTTCAATCGTGCCTATTCTGCAAAGCCACTTTTTAAAGTTTATCGTTCAGTGTAGAAAGGCGAGATATCTGGAGGTAAATTGCCAGCGACTTGTAGTTTTAATAGCTATCTAACCGTTAGTGCAAAGCGCGTCGTATCGCTGCCATTCTAATGGTAGGTCAGGAATTACTTAAGTCCTGAAACTGGAGATACACTCGCCAACCGCCAAAATTTGATATATCAGTAGCACTTTCACTCGCATAAGCTTCACATAAAAACCCAGCGACTTGTTCACCATTTTGCAGCGTGAGTGTGCCGAAGCCGAGAGGGGCCGGGACGCTGGCGACCAGTTTGCCGTAATTCTCCAGGGGCAGTTGCCAGACTTCCAGGGCGATTTGGCTGCCGCCTGTATTGACTCTGACCAGGCCGGGCCGGGGTGGGTTAAAGCCTGCCAGGTGATAGAGTTTGTAGTCGGCCGAGGTGTGGTCGGCGCGTACAAAGGTCGCTTGCAGCGCCAGGAGTTGCGGGTTGAGGGGTAGGCCTTGCATATGGGCGCCGCAGACGGCGACCTCTATCATGGTCATGGTGTTTCCTTCCGGCATGTCATTGTATTAACGGCCTAGTTGTTTGGCGAGATCAATCAGCATGTCATCGTGAAACGCAGGTGCGCACAGGGTGATGCCAAATGGCAGGCCGTTTTGTTGAAAACCGGCCGGGATGGCGATGGCGCATAAGTCGAGCAGGTTCATAAAATTGGTGTAGTAACCGAGGTTGCTATTGGTTTGAATAGGGTCGCGTTCTACTTCGTCAATGGTATAAATGGTGCCCGCGGTGGGGGTGACAATCAGGTCGATGTCTGCCCAGGTTTTTTGCGCTTGCGCCTGGTTGGCCTTGAGTTGGTAGAGGGTGTGATAGGCGTCGGCCGCACTGAATTTGCTGGCTCCCTGAATAATATTGCGGGTGACGGGATACATCGCCTCTGCTTGTGATTCGATAAATGGCCGGATGGCGGCATAGCGTTCTGCCACAATCGCGCCTTCGTAAAGAAGCCGGGCGGTGTTCAGGAAGACCGAAAAATCAATATCGACCCGCTGACCGCCCATGGCCACCAGCTCTTGAATGGCGTTATTAAACAGGCCAGGCGTTTCTGGATTGCCAAAAAATTGAAGTTGTTCCGCATAGGGCACACCAAAACGGAATTCAGGCTTGAGCGCTGGTGTTGTGTGGTTGGGCGAGGGGCGTGAATATGGGTCGGCTGCGTCTTCGCCTTGGGCAATCGCCAGCACTTGTTCGGCATCTTCAGTGTTGCGGGCAAAAATGGAGACGCAATCAAGCGAGCGGCAGGCGGGCACCACGCCGTGGGTGCTCAACAGCCCGCAACTCGGTTTGATGCCGACCAGATTGTTGAACGCGGCAGGCACGCGGCCTGAACCTGCGGTGTCTGTGCCCAGGCTGAAGCTCGCCATGCCGAGCGCGACTGCGACGGCAGAACCGGAGCTGGAGCCACCTGAGATATAAGCCGGGTCGATACTGTTTTTGCAGGCGCCATAGGGAGACCTCACGCCGACTAATCCTGTGGCAAATTGGTCTAGATTGGTTTTACCTACCGGAATGGCACCCGCGGCAATGAGTTTTTTAACCACGGTGGCATGTTGATCCGCTGTGTACGCATAGGCCGGGCAAGCGGCCGTTGTGGGGAAGCCAGCCAGGTCTATGTTGTCTTTAATCGCAAACGGGATGCCGTATAAGGGGAGTTTTAACGGATCCATGGTTTCGAGTTGGCGGGCATGCCCCAGCATTTCTGTGAGGGCTAGGCGTGTTATCCACACATGGTGGCTATCCTCACCATGAATGGTGCTAGCGAGCTGTTCCACCAGTTGGCTGGGCCTGAGTGAGCCATCCAGATAGGCTTTTCTTAAATGGGTGATGCTGAGATTCATGCGGAATCGTGCTCCATACTGACTGGGCTATGGCTCAATGTGCGCTGGCAGGGCTGGCGGTCATGGGATGAAAGCGGGCATATTGGCTGCTCAACCCGAGTAATAGCGACACGGCGAGATAGCTGGCCGCAATCGGCAGAGATTGAGCAATGCCGATCGCTTCGCCATGCATGAGGCCAAAAAACGTGAATATGGCGGCGGTCAGTGCAAAAGTGGCCGCCTGGATCAGCTTGCGGTCTATGACGAGGGCGGCAATCGCACCCAGCATCAAGCCGCCCAGAATGGCACCGCCGCCCAGCACTTCCAGCCCGTGGTACAGCACACCCACCTGGCCGAGTTTATCCAACCCCAGCGTGGCGGCATTGGTGCCTGCCACTGCTAGCACATTGTCAATTTGCAGTTTTCCCCAGGCGGCGACATGCGGTAGAAACGCCAGGATAATCGCCGGGGCATGACTTTTTGGGGTTTCCTGAAATGCTTGTGCCCCGATCAGCATGCCAATATAGAGCAGGATAGGGGAAATGGCGACCACCGGGATCAGCGAGGCCATGAGCGCAATGATGCCTAACCAGGAAAGCAACAGCACCATGATGCCGGTGGCAGCTGAGTAACCGATGCGCCCGCCCATGGCTTTCCAGCCGGGGTGGCCGATATACACAGCATTGATGAACGGGTTACCCATCAGGCAGCCCACCAGGCTGATCACGCCATCTGCAGACAATACCCGCGTTGTCGGAAAACTGTCGCCGCCCGCCGCGGCACTTTCCACGTTGTCCATGGCTTCGACCAGGTCATAAATCCCGAATGGAATGGCGGTGACCAGAATCACGCCCAAGAACTCAAATCCTGAAAAGACGTGGCCGAATGCAGGCAACGGTAATGAAAAGCCAAAGTTCGCCAACGCGCCAGTGACATTGTCCATGCTCATATGCGCATAGTTGAGGCCAAACAGGTTTGAACCCCAGGCAACCAGGGTGCCAGCCGCTATCGCCACCAACCCTGCCGGAACGCCCTTGAAGTAGCGCACGCCGCCGAACCAGCTGGCCAATATGATGGCAAAACACACAACGCCAACCATGGGGGTCATGAACATTTCGAGGGCCGGGCGCAAGCTGATAAACGCCACTGACACGCCTGCCAAGGTGCCCAGTAACGCCGCACGCGGTGTGATCTTGCGGATGACGGGCGCAATCAGGCCACCCAGCATCAGGACAAAACTCTGGATAAACACCCAGGCCAGCCCTGCCTCCCAGCCCTTGACCGGGTCTCCGCTGCTCAGCGAGATCGGCAGCATGATGACAAACACCACCACAAACATATGTGGCACGCTGACGCCCGAGGGTAAGGCGCAGACGTCATTGCGGCCAGTCTCGCGGGCCAGCTTGAGCGCCAGCCAGGCGTAATACATGGTGCTTAAAAACAGCATGAGGCCGGTGGCAGGCAAGATTCTCCCAAACACCATGTCATCCGGCATTTTGAGCACAAACCGCAGCAAGCCGGTGAGCACCAGCAGGTTGACGAGAATATTGGTGCCAAAGCCGAAAAAAGCGTTCCAGTCACCGGGTGACCAGAGTTTGATGCCTGAAGCCGTTGTCATAGATGGATTCTCCTCAAAAGGCGTGTGCCTGATTAATGTTGTAATGCGTTCACCACTTGATGGCTTTCGGTCACCCAGCCAAAAATGGCGCTTTGAGCAGCAAACATGCGCAGGCTCACAGCGTGAAATTCGCGGTTATATGAAGCACAGCAATCGCCTGGGATCAGGCATCTGAAGCCGCGGTCATTTGCCTCGCGCACGGTGGTGTGTACGCAGACTTCGGTGGTCACCCCGCCCACAATCAGGGTGCTAATCTTGCGATTGCGTAAAATCAACTCCAGGTCGGTGGCATAAAATGAGCCTTTGCCTGGCTTGTCTATGACGGGCTCTCCCGGCAGGGGATACAGATCTGGAATAATGTCGTGCCCGGCCTCGCCACGAATCAGAATGCGGCCCATCGGCCCGGCATCGCCGATGCGTACTTTGGGGGAGCCGCGGTGCACTTTGGCCTCGAACGCATCGTGCATGTCAGCCCGGTGACCTTCACGCGTGTGTATCACCAGCATGCCTTGTGCCCTGGCGGCTTTGAGGAGCGCCTGGCAGGGCGCAATGGCTGCTTTAAGCAAGCTAACATCATTGCCCAGGCTTTGCCCGAAGCCGCCTTCCTCTATAAAGTCGCGCTGCATGTCTATGATCAGAACAGCCGTCTGTTGCGGGTCAAAAGTGAAGGGTTCCGGCAAGGCAGGCACGGTACAGGTTTTCATAGGGGCTTTTTCTTCATCTAACACTATTCTGATGTATACAACAAAGCAAATCGTATGCCTGCGCGCATGTGAGCCAGACTCTGAAAAAAGTTGTTTTAAAACAGTCTTTAACGCGCTGGTTAACGCAGGGGGGATAGACTTAAACAGTCATTGAATGGCAACAAAATGGTGCGGATTGCACCATACTTGTACAACAGAGCGGGTACATTAGGACCTGTAAATCAGTACTTGCCTATCAGGCATTGAGGAAAGACACATGGGCGGCGGCGATTTTCCAGCCTTGTGCCGTACGTATCCAGCTTTGACTCTGACGG
This sequence comes from uncultured Methylophilus sp., assembly GCA_936943315.1. Lineage (GTDB taxonomy): Bacteria > Pseudomonadota > Gammaproteobacteria > Burkholderiales > Methylophilaceae > Methylophilus. The sequence continues at coordinate 5,160 of CAKZJM010000322.1, forward strand.
CCATGGATATCTCCGCGCTTGAATTCGGTGCTGGCGTTGGCATAGTCTGTACCATAGGTCGTGATCACCGTATTCAAAAGTATGCGTGCCGCGGGGGCGGGGCGCTGTTTCCTGAAGTTGGCAATTTGCTCCCAGCCATACAGATTTTCTGTCGCGCCATAACGCACGGCATGCGGACTTTGCCAGAAAAAATCAATCAGGGCTGTCACGTCATTACTGGTTAGCGCCCGCTCATACGCGGCAAACACCGCTTCTACTTCAGCCAATATTACGGGGTCGTTGATTTGCATGGAGACCTCAATCTTTTAGTGTCTGACCACAGGAGCCTGGCAGACCGATTGTTGTTGTAACCAGTGAGCCACTGCCAGCAACCTGGATTCCTGGTGAGGGGCGCCAATCAGTTGCACCGCAATCGGTAACTGGCCGGGCACATGCACAGGCACGGCCACCACGGGCAAGCCGATGAATGAAATGGGCTGGGTAAACATGCCCATGTTAGGACGTAACGGCATGCGCTGGCCCTGGATCACCATTTCCTCCTGGCCCAACGGTTGCGCACAACAAGGGGTGGCGGGCGCAATCAGAATGTCATGGTGTGCAAACAGTTGCATGGCCTGCTCAAAAAACCAGCGGCGCAAGCGCTGTGCCTGGAGATACCAGGTGGCGGGTACGATAGTCCCTGCCGCCAACCTTGGCATCACCAGCGGATCAAACTCGTTGGCTTGCGTGCGCAGTCTTTCCAGGTGGCGGTTGCCGCCTTCGCTGGCGGTGATCAAATAGGCGGCTGAGCGGGCACGCGCGACCTCAGGCAACTCCACCGTCTTGCTGGCTTGCAGCGCGTCACATACCGCAGTCACCGCTGCCTGCGCTTGTGCATCGCCTTGCTCAAAATAGCCGCCTAAGCGGGCCACCCGGTTTGAGAGGGGATCGGTTGGCGCCAGCGGCTGGCTGTCTAACACTTCAAAGCAGGCAGACAGGTCGGCGGCTGAGCGTGCAAACAGTCCGGCGTGGTCAAAACTGTGCACAAACGGAAACATGCCTTGCAGAGACAACCGGCCGTAGGTAGGTTTGAGTCCAAACAGTCCGCACATTGAAGAGGGCACCCGCACCGACCCATTGGTATCCGAACCGAGTGTGAGCGGCACAAAGCCAGCCGCCACAGCAGCTGCCGAGCCGCCTGATGACCCACCAGCACTGCGGCTGGGGTCGTGCGGATTGCGGCTGGCACCATAGTGATGATTTTCCGTGGTGAAGCCGTAGGCATATTCGTCCATATTGAGGGCGCCCAGCAGAACTGCGCCTGCTTGCTGCATTAAATGAACCAACTGTGCATCTGCCGTGGCTGGAGGATGACGCTGGTTGATTTTGGAACCCGCTAACGTCGAAAGCCCGGCAATATCAAACAGATTTTTGACGGCGTATGGCACGCCCGCCAAGGGCGGCAATGTCTCACCCCGTTTCCGGGCGGCATCAATCGCAGCCGCTTCTTGCAAGGCGCGGCTAGCGGTCACCGTGGTAAAACTGTTATACCGCCCGTCATGTTGGGCAATCTCTGCCAGGGCCTGTTCGGTGACACTCACGGCGCTGACCTCTCCTTGACGGATTGCTGCCGCGATTGCCAGGGCTTCATCGCGCCCACTCATCAGCGGCGCCTTCATTGGCCGCTCCTTTCATCACCGGGGCGAAATTCTGGTGCCGGTTCAATATGCTCAGCCAATGGCCAGCCCATCACGCGCTCGGCATGGCTGAGCAACAGGGAGTAATGACGCGCGGTGTGTAACAGGTCTTCGGGCTGGAGGGTGATGCCATGCAGTGCTAATTGGCGCGAGATAAATACTAAAGTGTCAGCATCTTGCTGCGGGGTGTCGGACAAAACAGGCTCCTGGATCAGTCTGGGTTATTGTATACAACAGATGCCAAGCAAGTGCCATACCAATGCTGCTGAAGCGTCGCGGAGAGGGGGTTATTTTGTCACTTGCGGGAGCGGCTTTTTTCTTGCCAGGGCTGTGAGTGTCAAGGTTTTTGCAAATTCACGGCTACGCTGGATATGCCGTTTCATGGCGAGTTTGGCTTTGCCCTTATCCCGCTCTTTAATCAGCTGCAAAATCTCAAAATGCTCATTATAGGTGCGTTGACTGCGATTATCGGAGTTAAGGTCGAGGCGGCGGATCACGCGGATGCGGTGATTGATGTTTTTTAATATCGCAGCCAATACCGGTTTGTCGCTGGCAATGGCCAGGCCGACATGAAAGGCCTCATCTTTACCGCCCAGGTCTACGCCGTCAGAGAGCTCCTGGTCATGCCTCTCTGGGTGCCAAGCGGCCATCATCCCTTCTATTTGCTTGTCGCTCATGGCATTGACTGCGGATTCCACGATCAGTAATTCGATGGCAATCCTCGCTTCATAATATTCCATCAGTTCATTGACATCCAGCTCGCGGATAAAACAGCCCTGCTTGGGGCGTATGCTGACAAAGCCCTCTATTTCAAGGCGTTGCAGCGCCTGGCGGATAGGGGTGCGGCTGACATTAAACATTTCCGCCAGCACTTGCTCGGTGACACGTGACCCCGGATACAACTCAAAAGAAATGATTTTTTGCTTGAGTTGCGTATAAAGGGTATCGACGGTCGAGGGTTTGTCGGGTGCTTGTTTTCTGGACATACGTACAATTTGCCGGGAGAGACACTTTAAGATACTTGGATAACAGGCTTTCGGCAACCGTTCGCCTTTTTAAAAGCGGTCTTTGTTGCGTTTGCTCAAGTGAACACGGGCGATTAACCAATCTGAAAATTTCAATCCCTTAGCATTTTTCTGCCTGGCCTGAGTCCGCAGAAACAGGATCGGCTGGTGAGGAGGTGACTGGCCACAGGTATTGACCATTGGTGACGCAAATAAAGTTTCCGGGTGTGTTTTCCATCACATAACCGCCAGTAAAGTCACCAAACGATGGCAGCAATGTCATCTGCGGCTGGTGGTGAAAGCAAGGCAAGGTCAGGCGCTGCCTGCCTTTACCCTGTAGGCGGAAAGTCGGGTGAACATGACCGGCCAGGACATGATGTGTGGGATGGGGTGCGGGCGTGTGCTGCAGGGCAAAGTTGCCCATGAGGTAAGGCTCGTCTACCGTTAGGATGTTTAAATTTGCGGGTGGATCCCCTGCGTGCTTGTCATGATTGCCGCGCACGAGAATGCATTGCAGCTGTGCATGTTGCGCCCGCCAGTGACTGAGTGCGGCGAGGGTGGCAGGCGCGTGCGATTTGGGTGCGTGCAAAAAATCACCTAAAAAAATCAGTTGTTGTGCGGGGTAGTGAGACAACAGCATGTTGAGGCGCTGCAGGTTGTGGCTGGTGGTGCCCTGGGGGACAGGCTGGCCCAGGGCGCGGTAGGCCGCTGCTTTGCCAAAATGAGCATCTGCAATCAGCAGCGCCTGTTGTTCTGGCCAGTAAATGGCTTTGTCGGCCAGTAGCAGTAACGTGCTGCTACCAATATGCAAAGGGTATTCGTTTCTCATGCAATGATTAAATCAACAATCTCTAATTCAGTTTCATTCGTCATACTGGCCTGCAGCCGATGTGGCTGGCCCATCGACAACTCAAAATCCATGTCTAGCCTTGGGCGGAATGATGCTGGTCCGGCGTCGTTTTGTCTTTGCCCCATGTTGAGGGTCTGTTTCCATGGGTAAGCCCGTTTTACGTACACGTTCCCGCTTTGTATACACTTTTTCCTGCACATTGAATTTCGCCTGCGCAGTCACGGTTTCTGGGGGCGTATAGCCACCTTCGCCTGCTGCTTTTTCCAGATCTGCCACCATGCGCGCAATGCGGTCGGCGAGTTTTTCTGAGCTGCTGCTTTCGCGGAAGCGCTCTACCAGTAAGGGGAAGGCAAACGGTGTGGGCCTCTTGATTTGCATCAGTTGTAATTGCTTACTTTGCAGATGCTGCAAGGTGGCCGACAGGCGCTCGATGTCCAGCTCCTGTTGCAGTACTTCCTCCTGCGCCTGGGTCAGCAGTAAATTGTGGGGGTCATATTGACGGAATACATCAAAAAACAGGCTGGACGAGGCCTGCACTTGTCTGGCGCTTTTATGTGCGCCAGGGAATCCGGCAAAAACCAGCCCCGAAATCCGAGCGATTTCCCGGAAGCGTCTTTGTGCCAGTTCACCGGCATTCAGGCTGCCAATGACATCGGCCAATAGCTCTTCGGTGCTGAACATATCCTGTGTTAACAGGGCTTCCCAATCCACCGGCGTGGCTGAAAGCAGTTCCAGGCCATAGTCATTCACCGCGATGGAAAAAGTGTTGGGCTGATGCTTGCCTGCCCGCCACGCAATCAAGCTGGCCAGGCCCAGGTGCACGCTACGCCCGGCATAAGGATAGAGAAACAGGTGCCAGCCTTCGCGCGATTGCATGGACTCTGCCAGCAGGTTGGTGTTGGTGGGCAGGGCGGACCAATCACTTTGCACTGTTAGCAAAGGTTTGATCATCTGCATTTCCGGCCCGTCAAAATGCCCATGGGCGGCGGCATCCATGCGCGCCACCATGGCATTGGCCAGCTCGGTTGAGAGCGGCAGGCGGCCACCGTTCCAGCGCGGGACAGCGGCTTTTTTACTGGTGGCTTTACGGACAAAGGCTGTCATTTCATGCACCCGCACCAGCTCGAGCAGGCGTCCGCCAAACAGGAAATGGTCGCCGGGTTTGAGCCGGGCAATAAAGTTTTCTTCTACCGAGCCCAGGCTTTTACCCGAGGCGCCTTTGCTCCAGAATTTCACCACCATGCTGGAGTCGCTCACAATAGTGCCCACGCTCATTCGATGGCGGCGCGCGAGGTGGGCATCCGGCACATGCCAGACACCGTGTTCATCGGGGATGGCGCGGCGGTAATCCGGGTAGGCTGTGAGCGACTCCCCGCCATGCCGCACAAACGCCAGTGCCCAGCGCCATTCGTCATCGGTTAAATGGCGGTAGGCATAACAGCTGCGCACTTCTGCCAGCAAGTCGTCTGCGGTAAACCCTCCGCCCAGCGCGATGGTCACCAGGTGCTGTACCAGGACATCCAGCGGTTTTTGCGGGGATTCACGTGGCTCGACGTTGCGTGCCGCAATCGCATCCTGCGCCGCGACGGATTCGATCAGCTCCAGGCTGTGCGTGGGCACCACCGTCAGGCGTGAAGCGCGTCCGGGCGCATGGCCGGAACGGCCAGCACGTTGCATCAAGCGGGCGACGCCTTTGGGTGAGCCAATCTGCAATACCCGCTCCACCGGCAGAAAGTCGACGCCAAGATCCAGGCTGGAAGTACACACCACCGCCTTGAGTGTGCCTTCTTTGAGTCCATTTTCTACCCATTCACGCGCGTGTCTATCCAGCGAGCCATGATGCAGTGCAATCAACCCGGCCCAATCCGGGCGCGCTTCGAGCAAAGCCTGGTACCAGATCTCGCATTGCGAGCGGGTATTGGTGAAAATCAGGCTGTTCGGGCTGGCTTCGACTTCAGCAACCACTTGCGGCAGCATGCGTAAGCCCAGGTGACCTGCCCACGGGAAACGCTCTATGCCAGGCGGCAACAGGGTATCTATGATCAGGTGCTTTGCCAGCTTGCCTTGCACCAGTACCGCATTGGAGTTATTGGGAACCAGCACCTCCATAGCGTGGTGCAAATTACCCAGCGTGGCCGACAGGCCCCAGGTAATTAAGTCTGGCTGCCAGCGCCGTAGCCTTGCCAGCGCCAGTTGCAGCTGTACACCACGCTTGTTGCCTATCAGTTCGTGCCACTCATCGACCACCACCATTTTCAGGCTGGCAAACGTGTCGGCGGCATCTGGCCTGGTCAGCAACAGCGTCAGGCTTTCCGGCGTGGTGATGAGCGTGGTTGGCAATCGTTTCGATTGCCGGGTGCGCTCAGCACTATTGGTATCCCCGGTACGTAATCCGATGCTCCAATTAAGATTGAGTTCATTGACGGGGGCATGGAGGGCGCGTTCAGTATCAGCGGCCAGGGCGCGCATGGGCGTAATCCATAACACCGTCAGTGCTTGCGTCACCGGCTTGCGCCTGGCAGAGCTTACCTCAGCTGTTTTTTTAGCCGCGACCGATGAGGGTTTTTTTAAGGCAAACCGTTCTATGGCGGCCATCCATACGGCATAGGTTTTACCGGCGCCGGTCGTGGCATGCAGCATGCCGGACTGGCCGCGTGCGACCGCCTGCCAGACCTGTAGCTGGAATGGGAAAGGCTGCCATTGATGCGCAGCAAACCACTGGCGGCTTAAAGAGAACTCCTCACTGGCTGAGGAGGTGGCCGCGTCCGTGGGTAGCGTAGAGTCGGATGATATTTGCAAGTCCATGGTCATGCTGCATCCTTGCTATCCGCGCGGGAAGCTTGTGGTAATAATGCCTGCAAGGTTTGCAAGGTGTCAGCCTCAGCCACAGGCTTGTCTTGCCGCCAGCGCAACATGCGCGGAAAGCGCACAGCAATGCCGCTTTTATGGCGACTGCTCAGTGCAATCCCTTCAAAACCTAACTCAAACACCATGGTCGGTGTCACGCTGCGCACCGGGCCAAATTTCTCTATGGTCGTTTTGCGGATAATCGCATCCACTTCGCGCATTTCAGCGTCGGTTAAGCCTGAGTAAGCCTTGGCGAAAGGCACCAGTTTGCGCTCCGGGTTGTCTTCGGGGCTATCCCATACTGCAAATGTGTAATCGGTATACAAGCTGGCGCGACGGCCATGGCCGGTCTGGGCGTAAATGAGCACGGCATCGGCGGTATATGGGTCTATTTTCCATTTCCACCAGACGCCGACATCTTTGGTGCGGCCAACGCCATAGTGCGCGTCCTTGCGCTTGAGCATAAAGCCTTCCACGCCCAGACTGCGCGAAGCTTCGCGCTGCTTATCCAGGTCTTGCCAGCTGGCACCTGTGAGCAGCGGGGAGAGTTGCAACTGGGATTGACCACAAGCCTCCACCACTTTTTCCAGCTGTGCGCGCCTTGCAGATTGAGGTTGCGTACGCCAGTCTGCGCCTTGCCACTCCAGCAGGTCGTAGGCCAGGATCACCACTGGCAGGCTTTGCAGAATTTTGGGCGTAAGGGTTTTGCGGCCGATGCGCTGTTGCAGCAAGGCAAATGGCTGAACTTGTCCTTGTGTGCTTTGAGGCCTGATCTCAGCGTCTGACGCAGGTTTCCACACCACCAGCTCGCCATCAAGCACGGTGCCATCCGGCAAGCTGTCAGTGAGTACCTGTAGTTCAGGAAAACGGTCAGTGACCAGTTCTTCGCCGCGTGACCACACCCACAACTGGCCATCACGCTTGACCAGTTGCGCGCGTATGCCGTCCCACTTCCATTCTACCTGCCATCGCTCGGGGCTGCCGATGGTCGCTTCGAATGCATCAGTTGCCAGCTGTAAAGGATGCGCCAGGAAAAACGGGTAGGGCTGGCCTTCGCTACGTTCATCGCCTTCTTCACTCACCGGGGCCACCAGTTGCTGGTAGTGCGCCGCGGTGGGCCGGGCCGAGAGGTCGGTATAGCCGACCAGGCGCTGCGCAATGCGTTTTGCATCGACGCCCGCGACTGCAGCCAGCGCACGTGTGACCAGCAAGCGCGACACGCCGACGCGGAAACTGCCGGTAATCAGTTTGATACACACCAGTTTGCTCCGTTGATCCAGTTGCTGTAACAACGGGGTGAGTTGCTGCGCCAAGGCTTCAGGGGGCAAGCCTCGCAGGGGTAACAGTTTGTGTTCTACCCAGGTGCTGAGCCCTTCCTGCGAAGTGTGCGCCGAGGTGGGCAGCAGCAAGGCCATGGTTTCGGCCAGGTCACCCACCGCATGGTAGCTTTCTTCAAACAACCATTCGGGCAGGCCTGCGAGCGTCAATGTCAATTCGCGTAACGATTTGGTGGGCACCAGTTGGCGCGGGCGGCCACCGGCCAGAAAATAAACGGCCCAGGCCGCATCTTCGGCCGGACTCACCAAAAAGTAATCGCGCAATGCCGCCAGCTTGGCATTACTGCTGGTGGTGGCATCCAGTTGGTGATACAGGTCGGCAAAGGCTTTCAAACCGTCCCCTTTGCCATGGGTACATGCGGACTGCCTTCGGCGTCTGGGGGCAAGGTAGCCTCGGCTGGCAGCGCAGTGTCTGGAGGGGATTCAGAGGCTAGGTCAGTTTCCGCCTCGGCAGCTTCTTCACCATATTCAGTGACAAACGCTTGCGCATCCAGGCCTTGTTCACTTAACCAGCGCACCATGGGGTGCACCTGACCATGGGTGACAAATACGCGCTGCGCACCACTGGCCTCGATGGCGGTTTGCAGGCCGGGCCAGTCGGCATGGTCAGACAGGATAAAGCCGCGGTCCACCCCTCGGCGCCTGCGCGTGCCGCGTAACTGCATCCAGCCGCTGGCAAACGCGTCCGAGTAATCACCAAAGCGTTTTATCCACGGCGTGCCCTGCGCCGAAGGCGGTGCCAGCACAAGGCTTTTGGCTATCAATGATTTATCCTGTATTTCACTGACCATTTGCGTGGGCGGCAGCTTCACGCCTGCTTCGCGATACACCTTGTTTAAAGGCTCGACTGCACCATGAACCAGGATAGGGCCAATGGTCGGGTTGAGCCCTGATAAGATGCGCTGTGCTTTGCCAAAGGCATAGCAAAAGAGCACGCTGGCGCGATGATTGTCGGCATTGCTTTGCCACCAGCGGTTGATGTCGGCAAAAATCTCATCTTGCGGCTGCCACTGGTAAATGGGCAGGCCAAACGTAGACTCAGTAATAAAGGTATGGCAGCGCACGCTTTCAAACGGTGCGCAGGTGCCGTCAGGCTCCACTTTGTAATCACCCGATGCCACCCATACTTCACCTTTGTATTCCAGGCGCACCTGGGCAGACCCAAGCACATGCCCGGCCGGGTGCAGGCTCAATGTCACACCATGATGATTGATGCGTTCGCCATACTCCAGTGTTTGCAGGGGGATGTCTGCGCCCAGCCGTTTGCGCAAAATACCTTCACCGGGGGCGGCAGCCAGGTAATGCTGATGACCTGTTCGCGCGTGGTCGCCATGCCCATGTGTGATCACGGCGCGATCCACCTGCCGCCACGGGTCTATATAAAAATCGCCAGGGGGACAATAAAGGCCCTCCGGGCGCGCGACGACGAGTTCCATGCGTTAAATCCAAATTGATGATTAAGCCTGTCGTTGTGACATTGAAAACAGAATTTCATTCTGTGCCTGACATAAAAAGTAGCAACGACCCGGCTGTAGGCGCGAATCGGGGAACTCAAGTGGCGCAGGCAATGTGTCCTGTGTCTGTCTGATTGGTATTGTTAGCAGGGCCCCGGCAATATTTTTAGCGCACCTGACTAAAGTACTGCCTGTGTTTGACGAAATTAAGGTCAAGGTTTAAAAACTGGTGCAACGTCAAGCATCCATCCGCATCAATGCTAGGGTTGATGCGTTTTTTGCGGGCAACTGTACCCTAAAAATTCAGCGTTTCTGTATCTGGTTTCCTTTTGTTAACTTGCCTACCATGGCATTCATCATGATTCCGCATTCCGTTGGCGGGGCGTTTGCCAAGCCTGCCAACCGAGTGCTCACCAGTAGGATATATGTCGCAACCAAAAGCTTCTATTAAGCCATACCATCACCCGGCCGCAGGTTGGGGTGCATTAAAACAAGTCGCGGCGCAACTCGCGTTGCAAAAAATACCCGTGAAAGGGGTGATGACCCTGCTGGCACAAAACCAGCCCGATGGCTTTGACTGCCCGGGCTGCGCCTGGCCGGATAAAGAGCACACCTCTACCTTTGAGTTTTGTGAAAACGGCGTCAAGGCGGTGGCGGCAGAAGCCACGGCCAAACGCGTGCCGCCCGCCTTTTTTGCCAAGCACACCGTCACCGAGTTGATGAGCTGGGGTGACTTCGAGCTGGAAAATGAAGGCCGCCTGACACATCCGATGCGCTATAACGCCGCCACGGATAAATATGAAGAAGTTTCCTGGGAGGATGCGTTTGCCTTGATCGCCTCTCACCTGAATGCATTGGCTGACCCTAATGAAGCGGTTTTTTATACCTCAGGCCGGGCGGGTAACGAGGCGGCGTTCCTCTACCAATTGTTTGTGCGCGAGTTTGGTACCAACAACTTCCCCGATTGTTCCAACCTGTGTCACGAATCGACCAGTATTGCCTTGCCTGCTACGGTGGGCATCGGTAAAGGCTCAGTCACACTGCACGATTTTGAGCATGCCGACACCATCCTGATTTTTGGCCAGAACCCGGCCACCAACCACCCGCGCATGTTGGGTGAGTTGCGTGAAGCTGCCAAACGCGGTGCGCGTATTGTGGCGATTAACCCGTTAAAAGAGCGCGGCCTGGAGCGTTTTGCTGACCCGCAAAGCCCGTTTGATATGTTGTCGTTCAAGGGCAGCAAGATCAGTGACCTGTTTATCCAGCCAAAACTGGGTGGCGATTTGGCCCTGATCAAGGGCATGATCAAATTCGTGATCCAGTGGGATGACGAAGCAGTCAAGCATGGCACAGAGCGGGTGGTCGACCTCGAGTTTATCCAGCAACATACCCACAATTTTGAGGCGATTGCCGAAGATGCACGCCAGGAAAGCTGGGCGGTGATCGTGGAAGAGTCTGGCGTCCCCTTGGCGCAGATTGAAGAAATTGCCCGCATTTACGCCACGGGTGATCGCGTGATCTCGACCTGGGGCATGGGCATTACCCAGCACAAGCATGGTGTGGCCACGATCAAAACGTTAGTGAATTTAATGTTGTTACGCGGCAATATCGGCAAAGAAGGCGCTGGCCTGTGCCCGGTGCGCGGCCACAGCAACGTGCAGGGTAACCGCACGGTAGGCATTTACGAAAAAATGCCCACAGAATTCCTCGAAAGTCTGGAGCGCGTGTTTGATATCAAGGTACCCAGAACGCCAGGCTATGATGCGGTCGGCGCTATCCAGGCCATGATAGACGGCAAAGCGAAAGTGTTTTTTGGCCTGGGCGGTAACTTCTCGATTGCCACGCCAGACACTGACCGCACCTGGTCAGGCATGCGCAACTGCGATTTGACTGCGCACGTCACCACCAAATTGAACCGTAGCCACCTCGTGCATGGTAAGGACGCACTGATTCTGCCTTGCCTGGGCCGAACTGAAATCGATACCCAAGAAAGCGGCCCGCAAGGGGTGACCGTGGAAGACTCCATGAGCATGGTGCATATCTCTTACGGCATGAACAAGCCCGCGTCGCCGCATCTGCTCTCCGAGCCAGCGATTGTGGCGCGACTGGCCCATGCTACGCTCAAGCACAGCAAAACGCCGTGGCTGGAATTGATCAAGGATTACAGCAAGATTCGTGATGCCATTGAGCAGACCATGCCGGTAGCGTTCAAAAACTACAACGAACGTATCAAGATTCCTGGCGGGTTCCGTATGCCGGTGCCTTCCAGCGAGCGTATCTGGAATACCCCGTCTGGCAAAGCCGAGTTTACTGTGCAGGCTATCCCGCAAAATTCCCCGATCCACCAGGCACGTGAGCAATATGGCGACCAGTTGTTTGTGCTCATGACCACGCGTTCGCATGACCAGTACAACACCACCATTTATGGCATGGATGACCGTTACCGTGGCGTATTCGGCCAGCGCCGTGTGGTGTTTATGAACCCAGCCGATATTGAGCGCATGGGTTTGCAGGCGGGCGATTGGGTTAACCTGGTGAGTGTCTGGCAAGATGGTATCACCCGCCGTGCGGATCGCTTCCTGGTGGTGTCTTACGATATCCCGCAAGGTTGCCTGAGTGGCTATTACCCTGAAACCAATAATCTGGTGCCTTTAGAGAGCGTAGCGGACCAGTCTCGTACGCCTACGTCTAAATCCATCCCTGTGATTATCGAGAAAACGACACCAGCCGAGGCCGCCAATGCTGCGTGAGTTCGATGATGTCCCTGAGTACGTGGAAACCGCGCTAGATCAAGCCCCGCTAGATCAAGCCAGGGTAGAAGAAGGCTTTCTTTCTGACTATGTGCCGCTGGACCAGAGCACGGTGTTGATGCTGGGCATTCTGGAGTTATTGCATGCCGAACATGTGCAGGGCAGGGCTGTGGTCTCGCTCGCGGTGATCTGCAAACGGCTGGGCATACGCATGAGTACTTTGCAGCGCTTGATGACCGCCTTAAGTGAGCAGGCCTTGGTCGAAGTGGTCACGCAAAAAGACCGCCTGGTGGCCAGCCTGACCAAAAACGGTGAGGAAGTCTCACTGGCGCTACAGGCAGCTTAACCTACCACAGGCCGTTTAATCCTGGCCTAGTGAACCCCCAGTATAGTGAAACGTCAGCCATGGCAATGGCTGGAGTATAATCAGGCAATCCCATTCCCGCCTGTTCGCCTTCATGAAGCTTTATGTCTCGTTCGCCGCTCGCATCCGCGCCATGATAGATGAAGGCGTGCTACGGCCAGGCGACAGGATATTCTCGGTGCGCCAGGCCAGCCAGAAATACGAGCTGAGTATCAGCACCGTCTTGCGTGCCTACCTGTTGCTTGAGCAGGAAGGTGTGATCAGCAGCCATCCGCAATCCGGTTATTACGTCACGCCGCGCAAACGTTTGCAGCAACGGCAAACTTCGCCGCTGGCCAAGGATATTAATTTATCCGAGATTGATGCCAGCAAACTGGTGCTGACCACGCTTAAATCTATCCGTGAATTTGGCACGGTGCCGCTGGGTTCGCCGTTTCCCGATCCGCAACTGTTTCCACTGAAACGCATTCACCAATACGAAAAAGCCCTCACCGATGACGAAGGCGAATGGGGGGTGCTCAGTGATTTGCCACCCGGCAACGAATTGCTGCGCCAGCAGATTGCGCGCCGCTACCTGGCGAATGGCATGGATGTCTCGCCAGATGATATTGTCATTACGCATGGTGCGACCGAAGCGATCACGCTGTGCTTGCAAGCCGTGGCCAAGGCCGGGGATACCATTGCACTGGAATCACCTGGCTATTACGCGCTGGCGCACACCGTGGAACGCCTGGGCATGAAGGTGGCAGAAATCCGCACTGACCCCGCCTCTGGCATAGATCTGGATGCGTTGCGTGCGGTCACCGACAATGTGCGGATTGCGGCCGTGATTCTCACCACCAACTTCCAGAATCCGCTGGGTTTTGTCATGCCTGCGGACAAGAAACAGGCGCTGGTGGCGTTTCTCTCCGAGCAGAATATCCCGCTGATTGAAGACGATGTGTATAGCGAACTGTATTTCAGTGAGGCGCCACCGTTACCGGCCAAGGCGTTTGACCACACTGGCATGGTGTTGCATTGCTCTTCGTTTTCAAAATCCTTGGCGCCGGGATACCGCGTGGGCTGGACCACGCCAGGCCGTTACCGCCAGGAGGTGGAGCGCTTGATGTTCCTCAATAGCTTGTCGCTCACGTCGGCGCCGCAGATTGCGATTGCCAAGTTTATGCAGCGCGATGGTTTTGAGCAGCACCTGAAACAGTTGCGGCATACGCTGCGCTCCAATTATGTGTTGATGCGCAATGTGATTGAGCAGGCTTTTCCGGCCGGGACACAGCTTTCGGTGCCCCAAGGCGGCTATGTGATCTGGGTCAAGCTACCCCCGGCGCTGGATGCGCTCGCACTTTACCGGGCCGCCATCGACAATGGGATTACCGTTGCCCCCGGCACCATTTTCTCGCGCAAAAAAGAGTTGACCCATTATATCCGCCTGAACTTCAGCCACCTGTGGACGCTAGCCATTGAGCAGGCAGTCCGTGATGTGGGCGCACTGGCGTGCGACATGCTGGCAGCCGATAAAGTGGATAAGCCGGACCCGTTGAAGGGCACCTAACTGGAGTGCGATGAAAGCGGCTTTGGCTTAGCCGCGACGGGCCGCTTCAATGGTCGCAATATCAATCTTTTTCATGGTCATCATGGCTTCAAAGGCCCGTCTGGCCGCGGCCGGGTCGCTGTCCGTGATGGCGTTCGTCAAGGCCACGGGGGTGATCTGCCAGAAAATACCCCATTTATCCCTGCACCAGCCGCACTCGCTTTCCTCGCCACCGTTGCTGACAATCGCTTGCCAGTAGCGGTCGGTTTCGTCCTGATCTAAGGTCGCAACCTGAAACGAAAACGCCCAGTTGTGCTCGACGCCGGGGCCGCCGTTGAGCCCCAGGCAGGGAATGCCCATGACGGTGAACGCGACGGTTAACACATCGCCCGCTTTCCCGGCAGGGTAGTCTGCGGGCGCACGGTAGACAGCGTCCACCGAAGCGTTGGGAAAAGTCTCGGCATAAAATCGGGCGGCCTGTTCGGCGCAGCCATCGTACCAAAGACACACTGTATTTTTAGAACCTGTTGCCATATCAATGCTCCGTTGGATTGCAAAAGAGAGACGTCTTGCCGCTGTGACAGACAAGCAGAATGTGCTCTAGCCCTGCGCCAGATAAGGGTGCCAGCGGGGTTGTTGATGTCTTATGCACAGGCAGGCTGACCGTGGCGCTTATCGTGTAAATTAATTACTATAAATACTCTTAGCGTCTTTGACAAAATTAGTATTTAATAACCATTTCAAGGTGCACGCGGTAACTGATTGATCCTGGATGTTCAAACATAAAAGGGGCTGTCGTCATGCGAGTTGCAGGGGTTGGTTGTGAAGCCTAAAAACCAAGCGTTTTGGGCGCTGGAATCCGTGATCATTTATGGGTTCATCAGCTTTTTTGCGCTATTGGTGCTGCTGGGCATCACCAGCATGATTTATCTTGAGCGCTTTTCTGAAAATAGCCGCTGGGTCACCCATACCCATGCCGTGATTTCCACACTGGATCGCGGTTTGATCTTTTTTAACCAGCTGGAAGTTTCCCAGCGCGGTTTCCTGCTGACGAGCGATGATAGTTCGATCACCCGCCGCGATGCCGCCCTGGCCGACTTGCAAAAAGAGATTGCACAGCTGGCCGTGCTGACCAAGGATAATAGTTTTCAGCAAAAGCAAGTCAACGAGCTCAGACGCCTTATCGACCGGCGGATTGTCTACTTCCATCAAATTAACGACATTGCGCGGACAAGCTCTGTTGATCAATTGAAAGCGCTGCTGCGCAAAGACTTTATCCGCAGGGAAGATATGCTGGAAATTCGGGGCGTGTTCAATGCCATGTCGATGGAAGAACAGGGCTTGCTGAGCCAGCGTACCCAGTCAGAGCAGGAACATGCCAAAGACCTGCTGATCCTGTTTGCGGTGATGTCTATCGCCATCCTCATTTTCTTCCCATTGCTGATCTGGCGCATACAGCGCGATCTTAAAATCCGCAAACAAGCCCTGGTTGAACAAAAACGGCTGACAGATATTCTCGACACCTCCCCTGATCTGATTGCCAATAAAACCCTGCAAGGCGAATATTTTTATCTGAATAGCGGGGGGCGCAAGCTGCTTGGCTTGGGCGAACATGAAGATATCACGTCCCAGCCGATTTCAAGAATGCGTCCCGCCTGGGCGAATGAGCTTATCCGTAATCAGGCCATCCCTACCGCACTGAGCGCGGGCGTCTGGCGGGGCGAGACGGCCTATATTACGCGGAGTGGCGTAGAAATCCCGGTGTCTCAAGTGGTGGTGGTACACCGCAATGCAGAGGGTGTACCTACCCATTTATCCACCGTGGCGCGCAATGTGAGCGACTTCAAGCAGATTGAATATGACCTCACCAATGCGGCCGTTTACGATCAAACGCATAGCGAAGTGTTGCGTTTGTTTAATGCCAATTATGACCGCGCCAATATCCTGGCCAACATGCTGGATATCTTGGCCAAAAACCATGCGTTCCCGGTCTCGGCCATTTATGGCTATGACGAATGGAGCGGGATTTACCGTCTGGAAAGTGCACATGCTGCCCCGGTAGATATCCTCAATGAATTCAAGCTTGGCCATGGTGTGATTGGTGAGGCCATCCAGAACAACCAGACCTTGATCCTCAGTGAGCTGGATGAATTACCTTCACTGACGATAGAAACC
This sequence comes from uncultured Methylophilus sp., assembly GCA_936943315.1. Taxonomy (GTDB): domain Bacteria; phylum Pseudomonadota; class Gammaproteobacteria; order Burkholderiales; family Methylophilaceae; genus Methylophilus. The sequence goes on from CAKZJM010000322.1 coordinate 21,145, forward strand.
GGGCTGCACTCGTTTAAACCCAAAGACATCATTATTTGCCCGGTGAGTTACCAGGAGAAACGCCTGGCCGTATTGGTGCTGGCAGCCAGCAAGGCCATCACCGAGCGTGATCAAACTTTTATTGAACGCCTCTCGGCCCAGTTGGGGGTCGCTTTGCATAATATTCAGCAATACGGTGACCTGAAGCTGCTGGCCGAACAGCTGCGCCTGCGTAGCGAAGAAATCGGCTTGAAAAATGAGCAGTTACAGGAAGCAGATCGCATGAAGTCTGAGTTTCTGGCCACCATGTCACACGAACTGCGCACGCCGCTCAATGCCATCATTGGCTTCTCCGAGATACTCAGGGATGGCATGGTTGGTGCGCTGGAGGATAAACAGAAAGGCTATGTCAGTGATATTTTTGAGAGCGGGCAACACCTGCTTTCACTGATTAACGATGTGCTGGATTTATCCAAGATTGAAGCGGGCCGGATGGTGTTGGAGGTGGAGGCGGTCGAGGTGAAGGGCTTGCTGCAAAGCTGCCTTTCCATCATCAAGGAAAAAGCGGCAGCGCAACGTGTGCAATTGCAGACTGAAGTCTCTGCAACGCTAGGCGCTGCCTGGCTGGATGCGCGCAAGGTGAAGCAGATCGTTTATAACCTGTTGTCGAATGCGGTTAAGTTCACGCCCGAAGGCGGGCAGATCACGTTGCAGGCGCAACTGGTAGAGCGCGACCAACTACTGGCCAATACCAGGAATATGGCGGGCAGCCATATCTCAGGTATAGGTAACGATGCGCAGTTTATTGAGATTGCCATCACGGATACCGGGATCGGTATTGATGCACAGGATATTCCGCGGTTGTTCCAGCCTTTTGTCCAGGTAGAAAGCACCTTGTCGCGCCGCTTTGAGGGCACGGGCCTGGGGTTGGCGCTGGTGCGCAAGCTGGCTGAAATGCACGGAGGCGCCGTGGCCGTGAGCAGCACGCCGGGCAAGGGCAGTACCTTTACTGTCTGGTTGCAATACAAGCCCAGCGTGCCCGAAACCGCGGCGAGCCCACTGGCAACGGCTGGCGGCATGCGGCCACTGCAAACCAGCGAACCGCCGCATGTGCTGGTGCTGGAAGATGATGACCGCGCCGCCGACCTGATCAGGCTGCAGCTTGAGGCTGACCATTGCAAGGTGACGCGGGCCGCCACTGCCGAGATTGCCCTGGCGATTCTGGCCGATGGCCCCGCCCCAGATTTGATTACGCTGGATATTTTGCTGCCTGGCATGGATGGCTGGGAGTTTTTGACCAAGCTCAAGGCAGACCGGCGGCTGGCACACGTGCCGGTGGTCATCCTGTCCATTGTGGCTGACAGCAACCGCGGCCTGTCGCTGGGCGCCGCACAAGTGTTGCAAAAACCAGTGTCGGCAGAAGATTTGCAAACGGCGCTGTGCAAGCTGGGCTTTGTGAAACCAGTCGATCAGCAGGCGGGATTGAACGTGCTGGTGGTGGACGATGACCCCAAGGCGGTTGAAATTATTTCCACTTATCTTGAGCATGCCAACCACACCGTGTTACGCGCTTATGGCGGCAGCGAAGCCATACACATTGCAAAATCACAAACGCCCGATCTGATTGTGCTGGATTTAATGATGCCTGAAATCAGCGGGTTTGAAGTGGTTGAAGACTTGAAGCTGGATAAGCGCACGGCAAAAATACCCATCATCATCGTCACCTCCAAATTCCTCACGCCTGATGAACGCCATATGCTGAAAGGGCAGGTGCAGGCGGTGCTGGAAAAATCCGAATTCAATCATGGCAATTTCATCAGTGAAGTGCATCGTGCATTAGCGGGCAAGCGGGGCCGCCAGTTAGCACGCAAAAATAAAGGCAAGCATGGCAAGCATACTGATCATTGAAGATAACCCCATGAATATGCGGCTGGCACAACTGATTCTCGAAACTGCGGGCCATGAAGTATTACAGGCGGTCAACGCGCAGGATGGATTGGAAATTGCCCGCAGCCAGTCTCCGGCGATGATACTCATGGACATCCAGCTGCCCGGCATGGATGGCCTGACTGCGACACGGTTGCTCAAGCAAGACGTACAGACCCGGCATATCAAGATCATTGCGTTGACGGCTTTTGCCATGAAAGGGGATGAAGAAAAAATGCGTGCGGCGGGGTGTGATGACTACATCGCCAAACCGATTAGGTATAAAGAGTTTCTGGAAACCATAGGCGCCTTACTTTAATCGAAACACATACGCTGGAAAGGGGGCACATAAAATGGACATGAAAGTGACACGCAAGACCATTCTCATCGTAGACGATGAAGAAACCAATCGCACCTATCTTGAGACCTTGCTCGTCTCGGAAGGCTATGCCACCTTGCAGGCCCAGGACGGAAAAATGGCCTATGACATGATACTGGCCCACAGGCCCGACCTGATCTTGCTGGATGCGATGATGCCTGTGCTGGATGGGTTTGAGCTGGCGCAGCAACTCAAGAATAATGAAGTCACCAAGATTATTCCTATCATCATGCTCACTGCCCTGGTGGATAGAGCCTCCAAAATGCGGGCCTTGCAATGTGGGGTTGAAGAATTTGTCACCAAGCCGGTTGACCGGGCTGAGCTTTGGATCCGGGTACGCAACCTGTTGCGGCTCAAGGAATACAATGACTTTCTGACCGACTACAGCCACAACCTGGAAGAACAAGTGCAAGAGCGCACTTCACAATTGGTGGCCAGTTATTTTGACTCCATGTTCAGCATCATGCGTGCAGCCGAGTTCCGTGATGAAGAAACCGGTGCCCATATCCATCGCATTGCGTTTTTCTGCAAAGAGCTGGCGACTGATTTAGGCATGCCCGCACCCTTTGTGGATACCATTTATCACGCCAGCCCGCTACATGATGTCGGCAAAATCGGCATTCCAGACCATATTCTGCTTAAACCCGGCCCACATACGGCTGAAGAGTGGGCCATCATGAAAACCCATTCGGCGCTGGGGGATAGCATCCTCGGTCACGGCAAGAGCAGCTCACCTTTCATGATGATGGGCGCCGAAATTGCCCTCAACCATCATGAGCGCTGGGATGGCAGCGGTTATCCTCATGGCTTGAAAGGCGAGGAGATTCCGCTCTCTGCCCGCATCATGATGATGAGTGACGTCTATGATGCCCTGCGCAGCAAGCGCCCCTATAAGCCCGCATTCACACACGAGCAGGCCTTGAACATCATCCTCGAAGGCGATGGGCGCACCCAGCCTATCCATTTTGATCCCATGATATTCAACGCATTCAAAAAGCTGGCACATCGTTTCCGCGATATTTTTGAAGAGCATGCCGATACGCCAGAGTAAATGGCAATCTTGCCATGTGCCGATGGTTGCTATCGTGTCTTTCTTGACTAAAGAGTCGATGCGGTGACCTGCGCTGGTCGCCACCTCATTTAGCGCTGTTTTCTGGGCGGTGATGGGGTGTTCACGGCGACGTTTCCTCTTGCGCCTGGTGACGTCAAGTACAGTAAAAATCCCCGCCTAAATCCTCTGCTTTTTTATTAGTCCGATTGGGCTATCTATAAAAACCGCTGCGGGTTCTATAATGCCCCGCATACATAAGGGTTTGTTTCATATAAAGAAGCTTGATGATTTTAAACAAAGCTTCCCTCTCTCACAAAAGGTCTCGGACATATCACCTGCGGTGATGTCTTCGGTCAGCCATGGTCTGCCGCACGGCATAGACCAGTCTTTATCAACGCCTGTTGATTTCAATCTTGCTCGCTTGAAAGCGCCAAAGTCAGGGCCACCATTTTTTAAACGGCGGATCAGACTGTTGCTGCGCAAAGCTCGGAGTTATTTTTTCGCGGAATTTTTCCGGAAATGTTTTTTTTCAGTGATCACAATACGTGGTCACGCCATGGATGTTCAGAGACCCTTTTAAAAGATGATCAGCATACGGTATTACCATTATTTCGACGAAGACCTTCTCAGAGCCAGGTATTTCTCGCTCTTGCCTTATGTCCCCGTCGTGATTGTGGCGGCCGTGGTGGCCATGCTTACCCAGATTTCCGTATTTCATGCGACTGAGCCATTGCTATGGTCCTTTGTCATCCCCGCGGGGTTGACGGTGGTGTCGGCAGGGGTATTTGTTTACTGGTTTTTTCACCGCAAAGAACAGCCGGAAAGTATCGTCGTCAGGCAGCGCTTGCAGTTTTTTGCCAGCCTGCTGATCATAGCCGGTGTCAGCACCATCGTCTGCGACCTGCATTTGTTGCAACATTCTGCCGGCTGTAGCCGCTACTTCCTCATTGTGCAAATGACCCTGTATGGCATCTGCTTTCCATTTTTGCTGGTGAGCCTGGGCCGCCCGGCTTATCTCTACAACCTGATGCTGATTGCCACCACCGTGGTCTATCTGCTGTATGCCGATGTGGAGTACGCCCAGCCGTTTGCTTTTATGATTCTGGTGTTTGAGGCAGGCATGCTCACGGCCATGAGCCGCCGCAACAAGAGCTTTGACTCGCTGGTTTTCAGCTCACTGCATGCCCAAAAACTGGCCAAGGAAAATGCACGCCTCGCCAATGTGGATATCCTGACGGAGCTGCCCAACCGCCGCCAGTTTTTTGCCGCCATCCATGCGCAGTCGCTGGATCATCTCAAAGCAACCGGCTCACGCTTTGCCATCGGCATCATAGATCTCGACAAATTCAAGCTGGTCAATGATTCGCATGGTCACCGCGTGGGCGATCTGGTGTTGGTAGAAATTGCCCGGCGGCTGAAAGAATGTAGCGAGTGCCAGCACCCCATTAGTTTCTATCGGCTGGGGGGCGATGAGTTTGCCTTTCACAAGCATTTTGCCGGAGATGTGGCCGCGCTTAACACCCTGGGGCAATCACTGATTCAATCGATAGAACAGCCGGTGACAGTAGAGGGCTTGGTCTTTCACTTGAGTGCTTCTATCGGCATTGCCGTGTTCCCCGATGTGGAAGAGTCGACAGAGAAACTGTACGAATATGCAGACTATGCGCTCTACCAGGCCAAGAATAGCGGACGTGGCCATCCCGAAGTGTTTTCTTCGCAGCATCTGGGCAGTTTGCAAGCCAGGGTTCGGGTAGAGCGCGCATTACGCGGCGCCGATCTTCACCAGGAGTTTTTTGCCGCCTTTCAGCCAATTGTCAATACGATGGTCAAGACGCCCGTCGCCTTTGAGTGTCTGGCACGCTGGCATCACCCCGAGATTGGCTTGGTTAAACCGAATGTCTTTATTCCCGTGGCAGAAAGCATCGGCCTCATCTCCAGCATTACCCTGGTGTTGTTTGATAAAGCGATCCAGGCCATGCGTGACTGGCCGGAAGAGGTTGGCTTGTCTTTCAACCTGTCTGCCAACGACATCACCAATGACAAGGTCATTCATGCGCTGATCCAGAAAGTGGCCGACAGCGGGCTACGTGCACAACGGTTTACCTTTGAGCTGACCGAAACGGCCTTGTTGCAAGACTTTGTGTCTACCCGCAAGCATATTGAGCTACTGCGTGAGGCAGGCGTGGCATTGGCGCTGGACGACTTTGGCACCGGTTATTCCAGCCTGAGCCATGTGCAGGGCCTGCCCTTGAATAAAATCAAGGTGGACAGGAGCTTTGTGCTCGACATAGAAACCAATCCCAAAAGCAGGATGATTGTCAGCTCTATCCTGAGCTTGTGCCAGGGCATCGGCATAGACTGTGTGGTTGAAGGCGCGGAGACGTCGAGCCAGATTGCGTTGCTACAGTCCATGGGCTGCCAGATTATTCAGGGCTTTTATTATGCGCAGCCCATGAGCGCCTATGCCATCTCCGACTTTCTGGCGGATACGGCTTCTTAACCCCTCCGGCAGGCATCGGCTTTAAGCCAGTGGCACAGCCTTAAACGAGTGGGATTGTCTTAAAACTGGCGGTTCCAGTGTTGCAGCCAATGTACGGTGGCGGCTTGATCCATCGGCCGGGCAAAATAATAGCCTTGCCCATAGCGGCAACCCAGCTCGCGCAGGCCGATGGCGGCCATGGTGTTTTCTATGCCTGCGGCAATTGTCTCTATGTTCAGGCTCTCAGCCAGCTTGAGGGTAGAGGCCACCACTTTTCTTGATTTTGAAGAGATTTCCATGGTGGTGACCAACGACTTGTCTATTTTTAAGCTGGTAAAAGGCAGGTTTGACAGCCTGCTGACGGACGAATTATTGTTGCCAAAATCATCAATACTTAATTTAAAGCCTTCTTCCCTCAGTTTTGCGAGCGCGTGTTGCGCTTTATCCGGGTCTTCTGTGGTGGCGGTTTCGGTCAGCTCCAGCATCACCCGTTCTGGTGGCAGGTTGCTGGCCTGGCAGGCATTGACCAGCGTATTGGCGAACGCCTGGTTTTGAATGCTCTTGGGCGAGATGTTCATAGAAAACGACAAGGCATTGCCCAGTGAGCGGATAAAATGAAATCCGGTTTCAATGACGATTTGCGTGAGCAAGTCAATGTGTCCGGTTTTCTCGGCAACCGGAATAAACAGTTCGGGCAGCTTGACGCCCATGACCGGATGGTGCCAGCGCAACAGGCCTTCAAAGCCAATCACCTTGCCATTCACCAGGTCAATTTGCGGCTGGTAATAGAGGGCAAACTCATGTTGGCGTATGGCCTCCTCTATGGTTTCGGCATCGACAATCAAAGACTGCGTGCTGATGTCATGGCCGGTATGTGCATGCAGGTCTACCGACACCTGGTCGGAGAGCATGTTTCTGAGGATGTGCTGGTGGAAAGGGTGGTGCAGTATGCCGCGGATGTTCAACTGGTATTGGATGGCCGCCAGTTGCACCGCGGGCAGGGCAGCGGTGCCTATGCCACTGGTGAGGATGATGGCAGACTGGCACTGATGTTGCGCCAGGGTGTGCAGTAACTCCACGCCATGCACCCCAGGCATGAGAATATCAATCGCCAGATGGGAGGGCTCTTCTTCGAGAAAGGCCGCCAGAAACTGCTTGGCATCATCAAAGATCCTCACTTCGAATCCCAGGCTTTGCGCTTCAGTGGCGATGATGTGGGCGTCGTCCCCCTCATCATCCAGAATTAAAAGAGTGTTTGCACGCATACAGCCATCTCCTCTGTTCGGTTTGTATGAAACGGATAGATGATTTCTTTTTATTTGCCAGTCCCTCCAGCAGCGCTAAATGGTCTGTATCTCAAGCCGCCCACTGAGAGAAATCGTGCTACTGAGCTAATAAATATTGATATTAATATATTTTTGCATCCATGAGTATAGTCTTATCAAGTCGCTCAATGCGCACAGCGCTTAACGATGGAATGCACGGGTTAAAAATGCCAGGAGGCAAGCAGCGGGCTCAAGCAGATGAGGCGCATGTGAACTGGCGGGGCAGGGAGAAACTACAGCGAGGAAAGTGCCCCGGTCTCTGCCTGTTGCAGATAGGCCTGAATTTGTTCTTTGGCCATGGGTTTGGCAAAGTAATAGCCCTGAATCCACTGGCAACCCATCGCTTGCAGAAAGCGGACCTGGCTTTCGGTCTCGGCGCCTTCGGCCACACATTCCATATGCATGCCCTGGCACAGCGCCAGGATAGAGCGGACGATGGTTTGGCTGGTGGTGTTGGTTTCAATGTCCCTGACAAAGCTGCGGTCTATTTTCAGTTTATCCAGCGGCAGGTGTTGCACATGGCTTAGGCTGGAGTAGCCAGTGCCAAAGTCATCCAGCGCCACTTTGGCTCCTGCCTGCCTCAGCAAGCCGATATTTTGCCTGGCGGTTTCAAAGTCTTGCAGCAAAGCGGTTTCGGTGATTTCAAAAATGAACCTGGCGGGCCTTAGCTGGCTGGCCTGCATCATGCTGATCAGGTGCTTAATCACCGCCAGGTTGGTCACATCGTAGGCGGATAAATTGAAAGACAAACGCATGTGCTCGGGCCAGCTGGACATGGCATGGATGGAGTGGCTGAACATGAGTTTGGTGATGTCGGTGACTATGCCCAGGCCTTCTGCCACCGGGATAAACAGGGAAGGCGGCACCTCGCCCAGGGTTGGGCTGCGCCAGCGGGCCAGGCTTTCAAAGGCGCCGACTTCGCCCACATCAATATCTATAATGGGCTGGAATACCGGATACAACTCGGCATGGATATTGGCCATGCGCAAGGCCTGGTCAATCCGGTTTAATTGCAGGCGTTCCTGCTCCAGTTCGTCAGAATAGATCTTGAGGTTGCCACGCTCAGTGCGTTTGACATGGTACAAGGCAAAGTCAGCGTGTTCGTATAAATCTTGCGCCGAGATGTGTTCATCGCAAACGATGCAGGCGCCCATCGACGCCTTGATCACAATCAGCAATCCATCAATGCTGATCGGTTGCGAAATCGACTGGTTGATTTCGTAAGCGATTTGCTTGAGCGAGGTATGCTCATCATCGGTCACCAAGTGAAAAGCAAACTCATCGCCGCCCAGACGGTAAAACCGCACTTCTTCGGGCCTGACCTGCGCCAGCCGCTTGCCTACTTCAACCAGAACCAGATCGCCAATATGATGGCCATGCACGTCATTGACCGGTTTGAAATTATCCAGGTCCAGAATGCCTACCGCAAAACACAGGTTAGTTTGCCGGGCCAGGATCAGCTCCTGCTCCACTTGCACAAAAAACTGCCGACGATTGGGCAGTTGGGTCAACACATCCTGGTTAGCCAGCCGCTGGTTGTCTTTTAATAAAGCCTGGGTTTCATACGTGGCGTTGACCCATTGGTCAAACACCGTACTGCTGGCATGCATGGCCAGCAGCATGCCAACTTCAAATACCATGATCAATAAAGCAACCAGGGTGGCATGCTCAATCTGGCCGATAAACACACAGGCAATGGCCGATGAAATCATCAATATATTGTAGAGATAGGCCGCCGTGCCAATTTTTCTGAGGATAAAGGCGAAGCAAAAGCCATAGAGGGTGTTGTGAAAAATGAGGAAGTAATGCCCGAATTGATCGGTGAGCGGGTAAATATACAGGCTGCGCGCAAACGTGATGACCCCGGCAAAAATAAAAATGGCAGAAGCGATATCGAGCCGCCGGTGTATGGCGTGGATAGGCGGGTGTTCATTGCGATGCACAAACCAGTAAGCCAGCATCCCCGCACAAAAGAGCATTCTTAATACCGGCGCTGCAATCGCCAGTTTCCAATCCACACTGTCTTTTAGCACAATGATTTGTATCGTCAGTGCGCTGATGGCCATGAAAATGGCGACAGGCACATCATTGAGCAGGCTGTTATAGCGCGCTCGCAGCAATTCATGACTGGTGGTTTTAAAAAATAGCATGGATACTTCAAGTCGTTATTATTTTTGGCTGTTTTATCATAAGCAGACCGGGTAGGTTTCTATTCGCTGAACAGCAAGCGATAAACTTTCCAATTACGGATTTGCGGCGGCTGAAAACGGGTTCGCGGGCTACCTTTGGTCTTTTATGCGCGCTCACCGGGTCTTTAGCCCTTGATGCTTAGTCAGGCGTGATTGTACGTTTTTTTAATTGTAAAAAATGGCTTATAGCAGCCAATTATTAAAAAAATGGTTGTAATGAGCCGGGTTAAAAAGCGAGTTGAAGGCTGTCTCATCTTTTTTTAATTGAGAATCAATCTCTTATGCAATTTGTCCGTCATGGCACATGTTTTGCAACCAATACAATGAGAAATCAAAGTAGGGTGGTGGAATATGAGCAGCGAAACACTGGCTTGGTGCGGAATCGATTTAAAGTGGGCCTATACCGATGTATTGCGTCGGATTGGTCGCCGAACGGCTTGTGTGCAACGTGCCAAGGATATTCTGCATGACGCGCTGGTGTTTTTTGCAGTCTCCAGCCATCCGGCGCGGGAAGAATCCCCGCAAGCCTACCTCAATGGCATCGTTAACCACTTGCTGGTAGACGAGTTCCGCTACCGGACACGGTTTGTCGATGAAGAGCAAATGGACGAAACCGCGCTGATTCTGGAGTGCACGCCTGAGCAGTTGTATGAAACCCGCCAAAAACTGCATCACCTGCAACGCGTGGTCGATTTGTTGCCAGAAAAATGCCGCCAGGTATTCTGGCTCTACCATGTCGACGACATGAAGCAACGTGAAATTGCCGTGCAGCTTGATATCAGTGTCAATATGGTCGAAAAACACCTGATTCGCGCCATGCTTGATATCCGGGCGTTTCAGCAGGCCACGCATTAACAGCGATGTCTAAGTCTTATGTCTAATCCAAGGTCGATGACACTGAGTGAAATGGCCGCGCGCTGGTACCTGCGCATGCGCGAACACGCCCACAACCCGCGCGCCAGTGAACATCATGCCTTTGAGCAGTGGCTGGCCGATGATCCCCGCCATAGCGCCGAATATGACAGTATCGCCCGCGCCATGCAGCAACTGGATTCTCCCGAAGGCCTCTCGAGACTGGCTGAAGCCGCCGAGCAGCAAGCTTTTTTGGCGAACGAAGCGCGCAGAAAAACAAAACAGCGCCGCCTGGCGCAACTTATGGTGGTTTGCTTTATTTGCGTGGCCGGGTTCTTCTCACATCAGCAATACCAGGTCTGGCAGGCCAAGCCCACCATGCAAATGGCTGCGCAAAACCCCGTCGGCCAAATTGTCACCAAAACGCTGGATGACGGCACCAAAGTCACCCTCAGTGCCAAGAGTGACATGGAAATCACCTATTACCGCCATCAGCGCCATGTCTTGCTCAAAGAAGGCGAAGCCATTTTTGAGGTGACCAAAGACCCTGACCGACCCTTTGTGGTTGAGACCAACACCGCAAAAATCACCGTTCTGGGTACCCGCTTTGCTGTCAATCGGCTAGAAAATCTGGTGCGCGTCAGTGTCGACCATGGCCGCGTCAGAGTAGAGCCAACCCTGGAGACTAGTGCTGAGGCCGACCATGCGCCTGATGCTGCAACGGCTGACAACCCGCTGATCACCTCCAGAGAAATCACCAACGGCCAGGTGGTAGAAGTGTATCCCAATCATGCAATGGTACTGGTCAACCGGCCAGCCTCTGACGCCTTTGCCTTCCTCAACGGCAGGCTGGTGTTCGACCGTGCCGATATCAACGAGGGGGCTTATACGG
>CAKZJM010000323.1 GCA_936943315.1 uncultured Methylophilus sp.
CTCTTGCAGGCGCTTTTCTATTTTCTCGGCCACCTGGTCCTGCATTTCTTGCGCAGTGGCACCAGGCCAGGCGGTGATAATGGTCATCACCTTGATCGTAAATGAAGGGTCCTCAGCGCGACCCAGCTTGAAAAACGCCATCACACCACTGATGGAGATCAGGATAATCAGGAACAGTGTGATAGCACGTTCACGTACCGCCAGTGCTGACAAATTAAAGCCGCTCATTATTGTTCTCCACGGCTGGATGTGGCATCAGACTTACCGGCTTTGAGCACCCTTATTTTTTCGCCATCCCGCAGCAGATGCGCCCCCAAGGCCACAATCTCGTCACTGGGCTTGAGGTTGCCTTTCACAATCGCTTTTTCTTCGCCTAGATGCACCAGTGTGACTGGGCGCCAATGGACCTGACTGGATTTGCCGTCCACCCACCAGACCCCGGTTGCTTTTCCGCTATCCAGTAGCGCGCCCACAGGCACTTCGAACGTGTCGTGTTGATCCGCCTCATCCTCTTTCAGTTTGATGACCACGGTCGCGCCCAGCCGTGCATTCACTAGCACATCGGCCAGCGTGAATCGGGCTTCATAGGTACGCGTCAGCGCATCGGCAGATTCTGAGAGCTGGCGCAATTTGGCGCTGGATTGTTGATCTTCTTTGCCATAGAGGGTGGCAATCGCCTTGATTCCCAGCGGAGGATGCATGGTTTCAGGCAGGTTCACAATCGCTTCGCGCTCGCCTGCATGCGCAATGCGAATGACGGTTTGACCCGCATTGACGACTTGCCCGGGCTCGGCCAGCGTTTCTACCACCACGCCATCTGCATCGGCCAATAGCGTGGCGTAAGTGGAAGCATTTTTGGCGACACCGGCTTGTGACTCGGTGGCTTTGAGTTGGGCCTGGGCAGCCTCTGCTGCCGCCTTGATCTGATCATAGGTGGACGAAGAAATAGCCCCCGCTTCCACCAAGCCCCGGTGTCTGAGCTCCTCTTGTGCGGTTTGGTCCGCCCTCACCTTGGCAGCCTGCACTGTTTCCTGCTGGCCTTTGACACTCAGTAACAAGTCATTGGCATCTATCCGCAACAGGGCTTGACCACGTTTGACCTTTTGCCCGGCATCTACATACCGCTCAAGCACTTTACCAGAGACGCGAAATGCCAGGTCACTTTGCACTCTTGCCGCCACCGTGCCGGTAAAAGCACGGGATGCGGAAGATGCAGGCCTGACCATGGCCGTTTTCACCAATGGCACCGCTGTACGCGGATCCTGTGGCGGCTTCTCGCTACAAGCCGCTAAGGAGAGTGAACCGAGCAAGATAACACTTGCGAGGATGGATTGACGCTGAGGCATGCGAGTGACTCCCTGAAAGTAGACACTCGCATTCTGAAACTAGTGACCAACTATGTCAATAGTCACAAACTATTTAAGGGGCCAAACTTCTCAATATTAAATTCGAGAGCACCATAGGCGCCTGATCGGCAATAGTCAGATTGTGCTGTAGGAGTAATGGATTGCTATAGGGCAACATCACAAAATAGATCGCATTCACGGTTTCATCAATGGGGGTTTTACGCTCAAACTCGCCCGTTTCGCGTCCCTGTCGCACAATATCTAGGATGATTTTCTTGATGCTCTCCTGATAATCAGTACAGGCTTGCCATTCTTCGGTCGCGGCAGATGCCGCAATATCATAAAGCTTGCGGTCTTCAAAAAACAATTGAGAGCTGGTCTCGACGATTACCCTAAACACCCTTCTGAGGCTCTCTGAAGCTGAATCCGCATCAGAAACGCCCTCTTCAACCGCTTGTAAAATCGCACTCAAGGTGTTTGAGCAGATCACCTCGCCTATGGCTTGTTTGGTAGAAAAAAACTTATAGATATAGGCTTTGGAAAAGCCTATCGCTTTCGCGAGGTCGGAGACGGTGGTTTTTTCATAGCCATAGCGGCTGAAGTATTCCGCAGCTGCATTCACGATCTGGTCACGGACATTATGTTCAGAAGGTCCACGTACATTTGGTTCTGTTTTTTTCATCATACCAATAGCATACATCCACAATAGGGGGATTGACAACTAGTGACCATATTGTAATATAGTCACAACCTTATTAAATGAAGCAAAGGTCATTATGCCTTTTAAACGTCTGATTCTGATATTACTGAGCGCTGGCTTGTTGAGCAATTGCGCCGTGGGGCCAGAGTATAAAAAAGCAGAGATGTCCCTCCCAGACAGCTTTATGGGACAGTCGACACTTGCGCATCGCTCAGCGACCGCCGATACCGATATTTCCAAGTGGTGGGAAGGCTTCGGTGACCCGCAGTTGACTCAGTTTATCGCAATCGCGCTAGAACAAAACCTCGACATTGCCCAGGCGCAGGCACGCATCAGCCAAGCCAGGTCAGGGTTGAGTGCTGCGAATGCCGCATTACTCCCCTCAGGCAATCTCAATACAACAGTCATCAGAAACCACCAATCCCTAGAGTCTCCATTAGGGCAATTACTCAACGCCGTGCCTGGTTACGATAGAAATGCGACGCTTTACGAAGCCAATGTGAATGCCAGTTGGGAAACGGATATCTTTGGCGGCTTAAAACGCCAGCAACAGGGCGCTATCGCAGAATACCAGGCCACGCAAGCCGGTGCGATGGCCACACGACTGGCGATTGCCGCGCACACGGCAGACCTGTATGTGACGGTGCGGGGCTTGCAATCCCGACTCGATATTGCAAGGAAACAGCTCGCGACACAACAACAGCTGGCAGACAAGATACGCCTACTACACTCGCGAGGGATCGCCCCCAAGTTGCAAGTGAAGCAATCAGAGGCCGCCGTGGCACAGGTTGCCGCCTCTATTCCCGTTTTAGAAGCGGGCTTGGAAGCGGCCATGAATGCAATGGATGTGATGCTGGGCGAAGCTCCGGGTAAATATCGCGCTGAATTGCATGCCATCAAACCTATCCCTGTTGCGCCGCAGATGACCGCTTTAGGCTCACCAGGAGATTTGCTCAAACGCAGACCTGACCTGATTGTCGCCGAGCGGCGCCTGGCAGTGGCCAATGCCAAGATTGGCCAGGCCATCGCGGAATATTATCCAAAAGTCAGCCTTAGCCTGTTAATCGGCAGCGCCACTGCCATTTCTGGAGGCAATTTGTTTAGCAGCGCTGCCAACCAGGCAGCAGCCGTGGCAGGCTTGCGCTGGCGATTATTCGACTTTGGCAGGATTGATGCACAAATCGATTACGCCAAAGGGCAGGAAGCGGAGTTGTTAGCCGCTTACAGGCAATCCGCGCTACGCGCGACCGAGGACGTAGAAAATGCCATTTCTGCATTGGTCAAACGAGAAGAGCAAACCACTTACCTGCGGCAAGGAGAACAGGCATTGGCCCAGGCACGGGAGACTTCTTTTATCGCCTATCAGCGCGGCGTCGTCAGCCTGATTGAAGTGCTGCATGCCGATGAAACCCTACTGAAAGTATCGGATGCAAAAGCGCAATCGCAAACAGAAGCCGCCAGATCAGCCATCGCGGCGTTTAAAGCCTTGGGAGGCGGATGGGAATCAAACAGCATACAAGAGGCCGCTCTTGTGCAAGCAGGCAGTGAACATAGCAACAAAGCCAAACCCTGATTAAACCTCAGGCCGCAGTCAATACTTGAACCTTAACCCACTACACAGGGAGTGTAAGATGAAAAAAATATTTCTTATGATAGGCGTTGTCTTGAGCCTACTTCTGGCAGGCTGCTCAACCGTCAGCCACGGTGAATATACGCAAAAGTGGACGCAAAGCGCGCCTGAGTTCTTAACCCTGGACGGAGGAGTTACGGTCAGGTATGTGCGCACCGGCAATGGCCCGCCGCTCGTTCTGTTACATACCATCCGCACCCAGCTCGACTATTTTGAGAAATTGGTCCCGTTGTTAAGCAGTCAATACGAGGTGATCGTGCTGGATTTACCCGGGCATGGCCAGTCCAGCATTGATGATGTCGCGTACACTGAAGAATTCTTCAGGCGCACAACAAAAGAATTCATCACCAAGCTGGATTTGAAAGACTTGACGCTCGCTGGGGAGTCTATTGGTGGCGTGCTGGCGCTGACCGTCTCCACCGAACTTCCAGATAGGGTGACGCGCGTTTTTTCCCTGAACCCGTACGATTATGGTGAAAAATTTGGCGGTGGCATACGTCGTAGCAAAAATGGCTGGATGGTCGGTTTGTTCAACATCTTTGGCAGCCAGACGCTGGAGCCACGATTCGTGACTGCGGCCGTCATGCACGGAGGTTTTTATGATGCAACCCAACTGCCCGAAGATCTACTGACAGAGTTTTCAAATACTGGCAACCGAGAGGGCTATCGTGGCGCCGAATACGTTGTGTTCAAACACTGGAAAACCTGGATAGACGCACGACAGTTATATGCTGGCGTAAAAGTCCCCGTCACCCTCATTTACGGCAGCGATGACTGGTCAAATACAAACGAACGCATCCAGAACCAAAAAGAGATTGCTCACGCAAACCTGATCACGATTGAAAAATCCGGGCACTTTACCGCCCTGGAAAGCCCAGAAAAAGTGGCTGAGATTATTCTTGGAAAATAGCACGCGCTTGCATCTACCTTTACGGTCCTATATATCAAGCAAATCAGTGACTTTTAAATTACCTAACGATAAAACCACCTCTAGTCATAGAGGTGGTTTCGATTAAAACCCTATCGCACTTAGCGGAAGTTTGATACAGAAAATCAATCGTCAGATGATTTGATTTTTATAGAGGAGCGCATACTTTCATCCGCTCGGGCGCACCATAAAATCAATAAATTATCGTCAAGACCGCAACCCAAATCACGACTGGGCTAACGCAGGGGTAACTTTGATTCATGATCGATGAAACGATTCAGCTCACGCATCAAACTTCAAAATCCCAATAAGTAGTCACTATAAATATTGAATTTTCTGAATCCAAGTTATCAGCAACGTTCCCATTGGTTTGGCCAAAGCATAACGATGTCGTTAAAAGCTGGAAGATTGAGAAATCTCATTTTGTAAGACCTCATATCTTTCATAAAAAACAGCCTACGCCAATTAACGTATGGCAAGCGCACCCTCCTGACGTTAAATTAGCACCAAGGTTAATACCTGCTACGCCCTACATTTTAATCACACCGTCAACAGCGCCGGTGATGATTCGAGCAAAAAAGCTCACCCGCCATCTTCATGGCCGGTGGGCTTTTTTTATGCGTAATCGGTATGTATCGAGTCACTAGCCTTTTTAACTTTTTAGGAGAAGCTTCATGATACATGGTGATATTTCCAGCAGTCAGGACACCGTCGGCGTTGCCGTCGTGAATTACAAAATGCCGCGCTTGCATACCAAGGCCGAGATTCTGGCCAACTGCCGCAACATTGCCGACATGGTGGTGAATATGAAAGCGGGCCTGCCTGGCATGGACCTGGTGATTTTCCCCGAATACAGTACCCACGGCATTATGTATGACAGCCAGGAAATGTATGACAATGCCACCACCGTGCCCGGCCCGGAAACCGACATTTTTGCCGAAGCCTGCCGCAAGGCCAAAGTGTGGGGTGTGTTCTCGATCACCGGTGAGCAGCACGAAGAGCATCCGAAAAAAGCGCCTTACAACACCTTGATCCTGATGAACGACCAAGGTGAAATCGTGCAGAAGTACCGCAAAATCATGCCATGGGTGCCGATTGAGGGCTGGTATCCAGGCAAGGAGACCTTTATCAGCGAAGGCCCCAAAGGTCTCAAGGTCAGCCTGATTATCTGTGACGATGGCAACTACCCTGAAATCTGGCGTGACTGTGCCATGAAGGGGGCAGAGCTGATTGTGCGTTGCCAGGGCTATATGTATCCGGCCAAAGAGCAGCAAATCCTCATCAGCAAGGCGATGGCCTTTGCCAATAACACGTATGTGGCCGTATCGAATGCAGCCGGCTTTGATGGCGTCTACTCCTACTTTGGCCACTCTGCAATTATCGGTTTTGATGGCCGCACATTGGGTGAATGCGGCGAAGAAGAAAATGGCGTGCAATATGCGGCCTTAAGCAAACATCTGATCCGCGACTTCCGTCAACATGGCCAGTCCGAAAATCATTTGTTCAAATTGCTGCACCGTGGCTACACCGGCGTGCTTAACTCAGGCGATGGCGACCAGGGCGTAGCCACCTGCCCTTACAGCTTCTATAGCAAATGGGTGCAAGACCCGGCGGCCGCGCGTGACATGGTAGAATCATTTACACGTTCAACGCTAGGCACCAAAGAAGCGCCCATCGCAGGCTTACCCAATGAGTGACTGCTTTAGATGACTGGTGATGACCAAACTTCAATCAAATAGGATTGATCAATAGAGGCGATCAACTCAACCTTGATCGTCTCCACAAAACCTACTGCCCGGACTGTCCGGGCTCTCAGATGAAAGAGCTTTATGGCAAACAATGATCCGATCCCGGTCGGCGTGCTGTTTTCCACCAGCGGCGCCACGGCCACCATAGAGCGCTCACAGGCGTTTGCCACTTTGTTTGCCATTGATGAAATCAATGCGGCGGGCGGTATTGATGGCCGTGAGATGGTGCCTATCCACTATGATCCGCAGGGCATACCGCACCAATATCAGTTATTGGCCGAGCGCATGATCCGCGAGGATGGTGTCAATGTGATCTTTGGCTGCTATCTTTCCAGTACGCGAAAAGCGGTGATACCGGTGGTGGAAAAATGGCGCAAGCTGCTGTTTTACCCCACGCCTTATGAGGGCTTTGAGTTCTCGCCACATGTGATTTATACCGGCGCGGCGCCCAACCAGAACAGTGCGCAACTGGCCGATTACATGACACGGCATTTTGGCGCGCGTGTCTACATGATTGGTTGCGACTATATTTATCCGTATGAGTCCAACCGTATCATGAGCGACTTCATTCTCGAAGTCCCGGGCGGTAAAAAACTGGCTGAACGCTATGTGCCACTCACTGCCACGCAAAAAGATTTTTTAGCGGTGGTCAAAGATATCAAAGCCAAGGCGCCCGATTTTGTATTTTCTACTGTCGTCGGCCAAGCCACGCAGCGTCTCTACCAGGCCTACGCCGAACTCGGCATGAATGCGCAGCAGACACCCATTGCCAGTCTGACCACCTCGGAAGCAGAGGTGGCAGAAATGGGCGCTGCCGCGGCTCAAGGCCACCTGACTTCTGCCCCTTATTTTCAAAGCATAGACAGCACCAAAAATCAGGCCTGCATCGCCCGTTTTCAACAGCAACATGGCACCGATATTGTGCCTAACATGGCTTGGGAAGCGGCTTACTTTCAAACCCATTTGTTTGCTGAAGCGATGCGTGCCGCGGGCAGTGACCAGTATGATGTACTGCTGCCGCACCTGCTGGGTCGCGAATTTGAGGCCTTGCAAGGACGCATTGCCATTGACGCAGGCAACCACCATACCAGCCTGCATCCGCGCATTGCCCGGGTCAATGCCAGTGGCCAGTTTGAAATCATTGCGGGGGGCGGCAGCCCGGCGGTCATGCCTGATCCTTACCTGGTCACGCATCCGGGTGCCAGCTGGAATCACCTGACCCAGGCAACGGAGTATCGCGTTGGCTGACACCTCTGCACCCTCTCAGCGTCCCGCCAAGCCAGCGTCCAGTCAGCGCTCCACGCTGGAGTTATTCCGCCATTTACGGCACGCCTGCATCACCATTTTTCATCCCGAAGACCAGAACTGCGAAGTCTTGACCCAGCAGCTACACCGGATTGGCTGCCAGACCGTCACCATGTGGCCACCCAGCCCGCAACTGCCTGCGGAAACAGAGCTGGTGATTTTCTTGCTGGATACCGAAGCCAGCGCTAAAAAGAAATTGCCCTGGCTGACCCCAGACTCGGCCATCCCGCTCATCGGCGTACTCGATTATGAAAACCCGACCACACTGGAGACGGCAACCGCACTCGGTTGCCATGGCATACTTGTGCGGCCGCTACAAGCCAAAGGCTTGCTCTCTACCGTCATACTAACCATGCATCATTGCCAGCAACTGAAAACCTTACGCAAACGTAACCAGCGCCTGGAAGAAAAGCTGCAGGCAGCGGGCGAAATCAGTGCGGCACAAGCGATGTTGGCGCATGCGCGCGGCATCAGTGCTACCGATGCTTACAAAATCCTGCGCGAACAGGCCATGCTCAAACGCGTGACGGTGGAAGACATTGCACGCGCACTGTTGCAAACCGATGGTCTGCTGTCCAATCCAGCCAAACCCCGTTAAGACAGCGACCGACCCGCTTAAACTGAGACTCTAATGTCCTCTGCATCACTGCATCAGTGATGGACTGGGCTTGTATATTCTCATCAGCAATTGCATGATAGGAACACGGGGGAACTGACACATCAGATAAAGCTAAAACTCTATGAGAGGAAGCCACAATGAATGCCACTTTAGTTGTGATCAATACTAGCCAAACCAAGGCCTTCAAGAACTCAACAGTATGAAAAAACCTTGTTTATCGAATTTGGTAACAGAAACTTCACAAGTTAAACCCTGGTCAACGCAGCCAGCAATCGTTTTATCTTCCCAAAAATAAATTCACTTGGCCACACATCATGACCTCTGACAGCTTGAGACAGTTGACGCAACATTTTAGCCAGCCCGGCCGACTGGAAGCCATTTATTTACGTCCGGGTAGAGCACAAGCTTGTTTGTTACAGGATCAAACAATCGCTATCGCCAATCTTGGCTTACAAGGAGATCGGGCCAGTTTACGCCCGTCCTCGCAGGCGAATGGCAGCAAACGGCAAGTGACTTTACTTCAAGCAGAGCATTTACCCGTGATTGCTGCGCTCACAGGCCGGGCTCAGGTTGATCCGGCGGTGCTGAGGCGTAATCTGATCGTCTCTGGACTTAACCTGCTGGCGGCAAAATCGTTGTTTAAAGATCAACCCATGCACCTGGCGATTGGAGAAGTGGTGCTGGAAATCACAGGGCCTTGTGAGCCTTGCTCACGCATGGAGCAAGTGCTAGGCACGGGTGGTTACAACGCGATGCGTGGTCACGGCGGAGCCACGGCACGCATTATATCGGTAGGCCTGCTGCGCAGTGGAGATCGCGTGAGACTGGTGATGGTCAAGGGCGAAACCGAGATCCCTGTGCAATCCAGCCTGCCACTCTAGCCGCCCTCTTCTTTCATGTCACGCCAACCCGGTTAACTGCTAGCCAGCTTCATCAGAATCAGGCCCATCACAATAAAAATGGCAGCGATTGCCCTCAGGCTCGTCATGGTTTCACCCAAGAACACGATGCCCGTGATGAACGCGCCCACCGCCCCAATACCCGTCCATATGATGTAGGCTGTCCCCATCGGGATGGTACGCATCGCCAGCGATAACAGCCAAAAGCTGCCGAGACCGGTGAGCAGGGTCATGACGGATGGCAGCAGGCGAGTGAAGCCCTCGGATTGTTTTAATACGTAAGCGAAAATGACTTCTAGAATGCCAGCGATGACAAGATAGGTCCAAGACATAAGCCCTCCATAAAGTAGGCCAGGCCGTCCTGGTATGGTTGAAAGTATGGGGTCGTCCCACAGGCAGGATTATAGCGGCGTGACTGAGGATGGCAAGTGAGCCTCTACTCTCTGCGGTAGAGGCTCAGTGATGCCAGAGTTAGAAAGTTCTGCCCAGGGTGAACACCATTCTGCTGTCATTGAGGTTCTTTACTTCCAGTGAACCATCCGAGTTTGTACGGCCATTAAAGCTTGAACCACCGTAACCACCCCAGTATCCATTATTGCTGGCACCCACCCAGTAAGCACCCGCATTCCAGCCTTCCGAACTGCCGATTTTGAAAGCCTTGCTCAGACCCACTTTCCAATCCATGTAGTCTGGATTAGTCTCATAAGTGCCAGGGGTACCATTGGCGTTTGGAAATCCGCTAGGCTGCAATTTTGCAGACACATCCATATGCCCCAAGTGGGCAACCAAGGTTAAATCCCACCAAGGCAATGGGTAAGCGGCATTCAACTCCAGATAGACTGAGCCTTTCGTGCTGCCGTCCCAGCCAGTGGCTTTTTCAGCGCCAAACCAGTTGGTGAGCGTGTAAGAGGCTTTGGCACTGATCCAGTCATATGACACACCGAAGTTAATTTCTGACGTGGTGAAACGATCACCGGACGGCTTGCCTTTATCTGTGGTTAATGCCTGGTATTTTCTCCAGGAGGCGCCAGGGTAAAAGTAATTGTAAACACCCACGCTGTATCCCAATTTTTCAACCGCAGCAATACTGCCGTTGAAGCCTGCATAGACGTCTATTTCGGTATTCGCATCAACATAGGTATTGGGTGTCACCCCCGAGCCCCAAACACCCGCATAGAAACCGCTGGAATGAGAAATATCAATCCCCCCTTGAACGGTAGGTTTGTGCCAGCTTTGAGAAATACCGCGTGAATAATAGTCGGTGACAAAAGCAATGTTGCTGGTGGCCGTCCAGGCAGACTCCGCAACATCCGCTGCAAATGCAGGTAATGAAACCATGGCCATGAATCCTGCAAAATATAATTTGGTTTGGTACATTTTTAGGTCCTCTCGTTAAAAAAATCGTTCGTTTTGGGCGCAACTTCCCCGTTAAACCCGCTAAGGTTTTTTTGAAAGTTGCTAGGAAAATTTCACCGGGCTGCCGACAAGCCCGGTAAAACTAGTGGTGTTTCAAGTAATCCCGCCATCCTGAAAACTGCGAGATTTGATCCGCAGTTTCCAAGGCGTAGTCCTCACAGATAAATCCGGTGACCCACGACCCATCCATCAGCTCAACCTTACCCAGCCCTAATGGCGCCGGAATGTCGTTGAGAAATGCGCCTAATTCTTGCGTCGGGATCTCCCAGATTTCCACCTCAAATGCGCGGCCATTGGTTGACACTCTTCTCAACCCTGGTCGCTTGGGCGGTGAGCCTGCTAAGGCATAGAAGTTGTAATGCGGTGAAGTGTGAGTTTTCTTGACCAGCTTTCCTCCTTTGTCCGTTAATTGCCAATTCAAGGGCAAGCCCTCCAAATGTGCCCCGCATACCAAAATCTGTGATCTATCATTCCTGGCCGATGTCTTGGGGGCATCCGCCGTTAACGCGAACTCACCAATCAACGGTAATTTCGAGGTACGCTGAAAACAGTCTGCAACGCTCAGAAGATATTGGTCGGTGAATGCGCG
Organism: uncultured Methylophilus sp.; assembly: GCA_936943315.1. Lineage (GTDB taxonomy): Bacteria > Pseudomonadota > Gammaproteobacteria > Burkholderiales > Methylophilaceae > Methylophilus. The sequence continues at coordinate 11,181 of CAKZJM010000323.1, forward strand.
TCCAAAAAAAGTCACGCCAGAAGGGAGACCATGACGCATAAAACCAGCGGGAACAGCGACCGCAGCGTAATCAAGGAGATTCATGAAATTGGTATATGTACCCAAATCAGAATTCCGTTTCACTGGCTCTGCTTCTAATTCAGCCAGCGTGACTGGGCGGGGATAGGCAGGTGTGATGATGAAATCCAGCTCAGCAAGCACCTCGTCCGCCTTGACTTTAAGCGCTTGCAATGTGTATTGCGCCTCAAATGCTTGCACCGCCGTTGCAGAAGGCGCTTTTTGAAGCACGTCTTTGATCACAGGCAGTACGGCTTCAGGATGATGCTCAATGAGATCCCCCGCGACAGTGTATCTTTCAGCCACCCACGGACCTTCGTACAGCAGCTTGGCCGCCTCCAGGAATGGGCTAAAGTCGATTTCAATGGCTATCCCACCCATGCTCTTGAGGTGAGTAACCGCTGTTTGAAAGATTGCTTCGCTTTCTGTACATCCTAAAAATGTCAATTGCTTGGGAACCCCAAATTTGAATCCAGGGACGGGCGCACCAAATGACCTGGCTGTGTTCCATCCAACATTCGCGCGACTGTAGCCATCGCTGGGGTCTTTACGGGCAGTCAGTGCTAACAGACGACTCGCCTCAGAGGCCGTCGCGGTGAAGAAGGTCGTGCAATCAAGCGTGCGGCATGCTGGCACCACACCCGCCGTTGAAATGAGGCCCTTGGTCGCCTTTAACCCAATCAGGTTGTTGAGTGCTGCCGGAACACGCCCGCTACCCGCAGTATCCGTCCCCAGGGCAAAGGAGGTGATGCCCAAGGCAACGGCCAGAGAAGAGCCGGCACTTGAGCCGCCACTGGGGTATTCTGGCAGCACACTGTTGCGGCAAATCCCATAGGGGGACCGGGTGCCGTTGAGCCCGGTAGCAAACTGGTCAAGGTTGGTTTTACCCAGTGGCACCGCCCCCAGCGCGATGAGTTGCTCAACGATTGTGGCATGGGTAGCCGGCACATAACTAAACGCCGGGCATGCCGCCGTTGTCGGCACCCCTGCTAAGTCAATGTTATCCTTGATGGCAAAAGGCACACCAAACAGCGGTAAATTTTCAGCGCCTGTCGTTTCCAAATGTGACAGGTAGGGCTCCAATTCCTCCTCGGTGAGAATATGGATGAACATGTGATATTCGGGATTTAACTGGAGGGCTCTCTCCCGCAGCGCGCGTATGAGTTCACGCGGTGAAAACGCCTTGTTTGCATAGGCATTGTTGAGGGCATCCAATTGCAGGTGATATGGGTGTTTCATTTCAACGTCCTTTAAGCTTCGTTAATCACAACCACGCACTGACCAGCTTTCACTGGTGAGCCAGGAGAGACGCGGATCTCGGCCACTTCGCCGTCGGCAGGCGCCTGGATATCAATCTCCATTTTCATGGACTCAAGAATGACCAGAGATTCGCCTACTTTCACCTTCTGGCCGACTTCAACAACCACTTGCCATAAATTGCCAGCAATGTGGCTTTCTACGCCAAGCTGCCCTGCTGCCAAAGTGGACGCGTCAGCCTCGATCACGGAAGCCTCATCGCTCTCGAAATTGGCCTGCCCTGTGTCAATCCAGCGTTGCCGCTCGGCATCGAATGCTGTTTTTTGATGGGCTCTGAACGCTTGAATGGATGCAGACTCCTGCGCCAGAAAGGACTGATATTCAGCCAGGTTTAAGCTGGTTTGTTCTATCCTTAATGGGTAGCGGCCAAGTGGAAAATCGCGGCGGATGACCAGCAACTCTTCTGCCGAAACGGGATAAAAACGAATCTGGTCAAAGAAATTCAATAACCATGGTTTACCTTCAAAGTCTGCGACTTTTTTATAGCGACTCCACATCTGCAGTGTGCGCCCCACAAACTGGTATCCGCCCGGCCCCTCCATGCCATACACGCACATATATGCCCCGCCTATGCCGACTGAATTCTCAGCCGTCCAGGTTCTGGCCGGGTTGTATTTTGTGGTGACTAATCTGTGACGGGGATCCAACGGCGTGGCGACGGGTGCGCCCAGGTACACGTCGCCCAGGCCCATCACCAGGTAGCTGGCTTCAAACACGATGTCCTGTACTTTTTGAATATCCGGTAATTCATTGATGCGCCGGATAAACTCAAGGTTACTCGGACACCAGGGCGCGTCTTTGCGTACCGTGGTCATGTATTTTTCAATCGCCAGTTGGCACGCTGGATCATCCCAGGACAAGGGCAGGTGCACCACTCTGGAAGGCACGGTAATGTCCTGCGTAGTGCTCACCTCACCCCAAACGGCTTGAATCAAGCCAAGTAAATTCTCCAAGGGAAGCTTTTCGGGTTGATAGTGCACTTGCAGGGAGCGTATGCCGGGCGTGAGGTCAATAATGCCTGCCGGATTGTTGTGTTGAATGGCTTGCATCAATGCGTGGGCTTTGAAGCGAAGCACCAGATCCAGCTCAGGCGCACCGATCTCTAGCAACAAGTGCGTATCGCCGGAAAGTCTTGCCACCAGCCTGGAATCGTTCTCCCCAACATCAAGCACGATAGGGGTTTGCAGCGCCGTGGGTTGCAGCGCCGTGGGTTGCCACTGTGACGGTATTGGTTGCAGGGATGTGATTTGTTGCTGTTGTTGCTTGAAAGCCGCTCTTGCAGTTTGGATGGTGACCGGGATAAAGCGCACTTTATCGCCTGCCTTCAATTGCCCTAAATGCCACAAATCCGCTTCTATGATGGTCACTGGACAGACGAACCCACCCAGACTTGGCCCGTCAGGCCCAAGAATCACAGGCATGTCACCGGTAAAATCGACTGCACCAATCGCATAGGGATTGTCATGAATATTAGAGGGATGCAACCCTGCTTCGCCGCCACTCTCCCTCACCCACTCCGGTTTCGGCCCGACCAGTCTCACCCCGGTTCTGCTGGAGTTAAAATGCACCTCCCACGCCGTGTTCAAAAACGTTTCGATATACGCTTGAGTGAAATATTCAGGAGCGCCATGCGGGCCATAAATGACCCGGATCTCTCTGGTTTCAGAAAGGGCGGGATAGTTACCGGCAGGCAGTGCAACCCCTGAAGAAGTATCCTCCAGTGTGGGCATATGAATGACATCACCCGCTCTCAACGCCCGGCCGGCATGACCGCCAAATTGCCCCAGTGTAAAGGTGCTTTGGCTGCCCAAATACTCTGGAATCTCCAGTCCACCCCTGAACAGCACATAGCTTCGAGCGCCTTTATCAGCGATTTTGCCCAAGGCTAAGGTGGAACCCGCCTGAATGTGCAGGGTGACATGTTGTGGCGCTGGCGCGCCATCCACTTTGATCGGGATGTTTGCACCTGTAATCGCAACGACCGCATCGGTATTGAAACGCAAGGTAGGACCACTCATGGTGACTTCAAGCCCGGCGGCACTTTCCGGGTTACCAAGCAAACGGTTACCCAAACGGAAAGCCAGGCTATCCATCGGGCCTGAGGGCGGAACCCCTACTGCCCAATACCCCTGTCGACCCGGATAATCCTGAATGGTGGTTTGGGTGCCAGGCACCAGCACCTCAAAAGTCTCAGCGCTGTACACCAAATTCTCAAGGCAGCGCGTCCAAGGGTGGCCCTCAGAAAATGGCCGATCTGCCAGTATTTGCCTGAGATAGCCACGGTTAGTCTCAACACCATAAAGCACAGTCTGTTTGAGCGCGGAATCCAGCTGCTTTCTGCAGTCCTCTCGGGTCTCTGACCATGTAATGACTTTTGCAATCATGGGGTCAAAGTACGGCGGGATTTCACAGCCCGCCTCCACCCAGGTGTCTATGCGTAATGCTTTGCCATCCGCTTTTGGGAAGGCAACATTGGTCAGCAAGCCAGGGCTAGGCTGAAAATCCTTGCCGGGATCTTCTGCATACACACGCGCTTGTATGGCATGCCCGTGGGGTTGCAATGTGCGGCGAATGTCTGACAAAGGGGCTAAGTCGCCCGCAGCCAATTCAATCATCCACCGAACCAGGTCAACACCCCACACTTGCTCGGTGACGCCATGCTCGACCTGTAAACGGGTGTTGACCTCGAGGAAGTAAAACTGCTCGGCAACACTGTCGTAGACAAACTCCACGGTGCCAGCACTGCGGTAATTCACCGCTTTGGCCAATTGAATCGCCGCATCACAGAGCGCTTGCGCCATGCCCTCTGGCAGGTTGGGCGCAGGGGTTTCTTCCAGGACTTTTTGATTTCTGCGCTGGACAGAGCAATCACGCACCCCCAGGGCGATCACATCACCCTGACCATCGCCAAACACCTGCACTTCCAGGTGCCTTGCGCGTTCGATGTACTTTTCAATAAAGACGCCTGAGTCACTAAAGTTGTTCTGGCCCAAGCGTCTGACTGCTTCAAAAGCGTCAGTCAGGTCGCTTTCGTTCCAGCACACTCTCATGCCGATCCCCCCTCCGCCCGCGGTACTTTTCAGCATGACGGGATACCCCACCTGCTTTGCGGCAGCGGTAGCATCCTCAACCGTGTCCAAGAGTTCGGTGCCTTCCAGCATGGGCACTTGATGCGCTTTTGCAATGGCTCTGGCAGTGTGCTTAAGACCGAAAACCCTTAACTGTTCAGGGGTTGGGCCCACAAAGGCGATGCCTGCTTTTTCGCAAGCTTCTGCGAAGGCTGCATTCTCAGATAAAAATCCATACCCCGGATGAATCGCCGTCGCGCCTGTGGATTTGGCGATTTCAAGTATCCGCTCTACATGCAGGTAAGTGTTTGCAGCGGGTCCCTCGCCGAGGCTGATGGCTTGGTCAGCCTGCTGAATATGTAAACTGGCAATGTCCGACTCTGAGTAAACAGCCACCCCTTTCACGTTCAGGGTTTTCAGGGTGCGGAGAATGCGGCAAGCAATCGCCCCTCGATTTGCAATAAGTAGTGTATTGAACATACCAATGATTTTCTGAGGGCGGGTCGTCCCGCGTATACGAAACCGCGCTGAGGTCGTCCACAGCGGGATACACTGGCCAGGTGATGATTCGAGTAGCCGTTACCAGACTGACTAAAGCAAGACTGGCTAAATAATGTCTATTTAGAAAAGTCTGCTCTTGCAGTCATGCCTTGATAAAAGGTCTCTAGCACTTTGCGTAAGACGCGTATCATTTTCTGTTTGAACGTCAGTTCCATACAAACACCTCCGCCTGGGTTGGGTTCCATCCATTACATGGATTGTTCAGTTGTGGGCAATTCGAGATCAACACAATTAAATCTTGATGCGCCTTTAATTCCACATATTTGCCTGGCGCTGAAATTCCGTCTGCGAAGGTCAGGTCGCCTTGTTGCGTGACGGGGACATTCATAAAAAAATTAATGTTTGCGCCAATATCCCGCTTATTCAATCTGCCATCGTGCAAACAGGCACACATAAAATTATCCCGGCAGCTATGCATGTAGCGCTTATCTAATGCGTAACGCACGGTATTGCTCTCTTGGGCGCAGGCGCCTCCCAGCGTATCGTGGCGGCCGCAGGTATCGGCAACGATAGTGGCCAGTGGATTACCCAGATTCGAATACAGCGTGGTACCGGTCGTGAGATACACTTTGTTTTGATTGCGCATGGTGCGTTGGGCGTCATAGCGCTCCCTTGGTTGGCTGGCGCTATAAAACAGGGTGTCCACCGCCTGATTACCCTCACTGTCCAATAGCCTGAGTGTCTGCCCTGCCTTGACTTCAAACAAATACGGTTCGCCTGCCGGAATGACATGGTGGAAAGAAGCGTTTTCAGCCACTAACTGGCTTGAGATGATGTTCATATTGCGTGTCTCCCTCAGAGGTAAAAGCGTTCGGTATTGTGGAAAGCCCGGCCATTTTCTGGTCGTGACTGGCGACAAACGTCACTCACGCTTTCATTTTCTGCTTCGCGCCAAGACAGTTGCACCGGGCGCGGTTGATATTGAGGATTAGGATCCAACGGGTGCTGAATAGCCGTCAGAATCACCAAGGTATCCATAGGTGCATACAAGTCGATATAGTCGCCTGGACAAGAGTTGTTCGGCACAAAGGACAGGTATCCTTCATCATCCACGGTCACTTTGCTAAAAAAATTGACCACCATGAGCAAGTCTTGAATATCGAGATTCCATTTACCCATCTCAACCAAAAGATTATCCGTGCCATTGCGATAAAACTGATTGCGGAGCTCCTGGTAACGGCCTACACCGTATTTGTCCTGAACCTCTTGGGCATTTAATACGCCGCCGAAACTGTCATGCCAACCGCAGGTATCTTCAGTGATTGCCGCGAGAACCCGCCCCATGTCTGAATAAAAGCAATGCCCTTTGGTGAGCTTTGCGGTGTGTTGCGCTTTTAAGGTATCAGGTAAATTGAGTCGCTCGCTGTGTTGATGTGCATTCAACATCATGAGGCTCACGTTTGCGTTACCCTCGACATCAGTCATTCTTAATACCTGGCCCTTTTTCAGAATGAAGGAGGTATGGCCACCTCCGGGCACAAGCTCTTCATACAGCCTATTGGATATGTTTGAAACGTTGTTCATTTGTAAACCTTTTAATTCGTTTGCTTAAGAACATGGCTGGGCAAAATGGCCACCTGTTCTTGTTGTTTGTGTCTGTCCTGGTTTAACTTGATGTCGTAAGTGATCCGGGCACCATAGGCTTTAGGCGCATGAGGATCGACTCTGACCTTATCAAAGACCATCAACCGGGTGCCCAAATGGAAGCCCTCAGAGAGGTCATGGGTCACCATGAACACCGTCAGCTTTGTTTCCTTGCATAGCGCCAGCATGAGGGCATGCATATCTTTTCGAATGCCAGGGTCCAGTGCCCCAAACGGCTCATCCAGTAACAGGATTCTGGGTTGAGCAATCAACGCCTGTGCAATGGCCAGCCGCTGTTGCATGCCACCGGAGAGGGCGGATGGATATTGGTGCAAATGATGCTCAAGCCCCACGCGCTGAAGGATTTCTGTTGCCTTGCGCCTGGCCTCTTTCTTTTTTGAGCCCAAGAAACGGCCCCAAAATGGCGAGGCTGAAAACTCCATGCCAATCACGACGTTCTCAAGCACAGTCAGGTGGGGAAACACTGAATACTTCTGGAACACGACCCCTCTTGACTGGTCTGGCTCGGCAGCCAGCGTTTTCCCATCCAGAAGGATCTCTCCTTTTGCCGGGGTTTCCTGGCCTAAAAGCATACGCAGGAAAGTGGACTTGCCGCAGCCAGAGGCGCCTACCAGTGTGCAGAATTCGCCTTCCTCAATCTGCAGATTGAGCCCTTCCAGCACCACATGATCGCCATAGCGTTGCCATACATTCTTGAATTCTATAAAGCTCATGCGCCTGCCCCCTCAGCCCAGGGAAAACAGAGGTGATGCAGCTTCTTCAGCGCATAGTCTGTCAACCAGGCCAACAGCGTGATCCATAGCACATAGGGCAGAATGACATCCATCGCCAGATATCTGCGTACCAGAAAAATACGATATCCCAAGCCCTCTGTCGCCGAAATGGCTTCAGCAGAAATCAAGAACAGCCAGGCTGAACCCATCAGCAAACGCAACGAAGTCAGCAGCCTCGCAAGCAATTGCGGAAGAATGACGCGAATCATGACAGTCCACGAATTTGCGCCCAAGGTCTGTGCTTTGATGATGATTTCTTTAGGTAACTCTCTTGCACGCTGTTCTAAATCACGTGCGAGCATCGGGGTGAGGCCAATCACGATCAGCATGACTTTTGATAGCTCATCCAATCCAAACACAATAAAAAGGATGGGCAGAATCGCCAGCGGTGGCACCATTGAGATCACGCCGACTAATGGAGAAAGCGAAGCCCGAACCAGGGGGATGGCACCGAGAAGGATACCCAGCATTAAGCCCAGGAATGCCACAATCGCCAAGCCCAGCCCCAGACGCTTCAAACTGGCTAAGGTGTCATCCAGCATCAAATAGCTGCCTGTGGATGGATCTTCTGTAAAGGCCATCAGCTTCACTGCATCCACCATTTGAGAAACGCTGGGAAGCAACTTATCTTCCGGGTTATCAACCAGGCGCAGGTGTGAGTTCACCAGGTAGACGATGGCGATCAACATCATGGGTATGATGGCAAGCATCCAGCGCGTACCCTTGCTAGGATTTTGATTAATCAATCTCATAACTCACCTGTTAAAGCTTGCCGTCAACAGCCATTTGCAGATAGGTATCAGTGAATCTTAATTTAATGTTTTTGCTGTTTCCGGTCGTGGTGCCATTCGGATAGGCAATGCCTATGGAGTTTGCAGATTTAGCCGAAGGCCCGAGTAATCCGTTCTCAAACGAAAAGGTAGAGACCTTTTGCATAATCGCCGGCAATTTGGCATCCCTGACAAAAGCGAGCGAGCTGGCGGGTTCATAGAACAAAGCCGTGGTGGAAATCTGCTGCATGTAAGAATCAAGCGTGGCGCCAGAGTGCTTTGCCATGTATTGCAATGCGTCTTTATCTTTTGCTTTCATGAGCGCCATCACTTCAAACCATGCACCAGTTAAGGCCTTGCCCAGCGAGGGATTTTTTTGAAGGGTGTCAGTGTTGACGACCATCAAATCGATGATTTCGCCAGGGATCTGGCTTGAGTTGAATACTTTTGTCGTATTTGGCAGCGAGGCCAACTCAGAGAGTTGCGGGTTCCACGTGGCCATTGCTTTGACGGACGGCGTATTGAATGCGCCGACAATATCTGCATCAGACACATTCACCAACTTCAAATCCTTTTGGGTCATGCCTGCTTGCTCCAGTGCTCTCGCAAGCAAGTAGTGTGAAACAGAGTATTGCACCAGGTGTACGCTTTGGCCTTTGAGATCTTTGAGCTGTTTATTCACGCCCTTCACGACAATCCCGTCGTTGCCATTTGAATAATCACCCACAATCAACGCAGTGGAATCGACCCCGCCAGCCGCTGGCACAACCAGGGCGTCCAAATTGGCCATACTGCAACCATCAAATTGACCAGCGGTATATTGATTAATGGATTCAGCGTAATCGTTCAGCTGAGTGACTTTAATGGAAATGCCGTATTTTTTAGCCCACTTAGCGACGATCCCTTTTGCTTGCGCATAGTCCCAAGGCATCCATCCGGCATAAATGGTCCAGCATATATTGAATTGTTTTTTTGAGTCAGCAGCGAATGCGGCTGTGTTGACGACAGAAAGGCAAAGCAGCGTCAGTGCAATTGTGAAGCGTCGAGCGAGCATAATAAAACTCCAAGTGGGTTATTCGGCAAGGGAGCAGCGAACATTTGAAATGTTGCTATCTCCCGGGCTTTTATCCCGCCGTGTAACCTCTTGGAGGTCGTCAGCTCTCGGACCAGCACCTACTTAAGTAAGTCGGAACCCTAGCCAACCATTAGGTAATGCAGCGTTGATACATGCCGCCCCTCACTGTTTGATTAGCAACTAATGTGCCAGTCAATAAGTGATTGTTTTTTCAATAAACCTCAGTAAAAGGGATGAATAAAAATGCACCAACTGGGTGCAAAAAGCCCAAATGTGGGCGTAATGCCGCCAATCAACGGGGTATTCAGCACTCCCATTTCTTGCTTTTTGAGTCATCCCCTTTCAGCATGATTTTAAACAGCCAGTGCGCACTCTTATGCTTGAGTGCGCACGCTGCACTCATCCATACCCGCCCCCTATTTCTAAGCAGCTCGACGTTAAACCAGCTCGACTTCCACCAGATTATCGCTAAAAGTATTGGAGTGGCCCATGTCGCCATACTCGGCGGAGCTGATACAGTTGACGGTGCCCTGGTTGAGTTGCCGCCAGTAGCCCAAGGTCGCCACCACAATGCCAGGGTTCACGTCTGTGGTCACGCGGGCGACGGCTTCAAAAGCCCCTCTTTCGTTGTATGTTTTAACCTTCATGCCTTCCTGAACATTACGTGCTAGCGCATCCACAGGATTAATCATCAGGTATTGCTCGCCTTGCACGCGGATTTTGGACTCCATATTCGCGTATGAAGAATTGATGAAACCATGGCTTTTGGGCGAAATGATGTTTAAAGGGAATCTGGCCGCCAGTGCTGCGTTGGCATCTGCGGTTTCGCGACTGGGCACATAAGCCGGTAATGGGTCGAGATCTTCACCGGGCTGGAAGCCATCGTACATCTGCCTGAAGGGGCCTGCGACAAAGTTCTTGGCACCTTCCACCATAAACATGCACTTACCGGTAGGCGTGGGGAAATTGCCCTCGCGATGCGGGGCGCGGTCATCTTTGGTGCCTACATTCAGCCTGGCGTATCCATGCTCACGCATATAGTTGAGGTCTATGCCTTTGCAGGCGGGCGAGTTCCAGTCGACATAGTTTTCCAGGCACTCGCTGTCGCTCCATTTGAAGTTGTCTTCTTCAAAGCCCAGACGCTGGGCTAAGCGGCGGAATATCTCGTTATTGGGCAAGGCTTCGCCGGGAGGCTCTATACACTTGGTGTTGTAGGTGAGGTATAAATGCCCCCAGGATAGAATCATGTCTTCTTGCTCTGCGCCCATGGCTGCGGGCAAGATAATATCTGCATAAGACGCCGTATCGGAGATGAAATGATCAGCCACTATGGTGAACAGGTCTTCCCGCTTGAGCCCTTCAATCACTTTGTCGGTTTCGGGGGATTGGGTGACCGGGTTGGTGTTCCACACCATGATCGATTTTATCGGCACTTCTAGCGGCGTTTCGCCTAGCAGCGCCCTGCCTAATTGTAGGATATTAACGACGGGCGTGCCTTCAGGAATCAGGTCCGGCCTGCAAATCACGTCAAATTTATAAGGGTGTTCCCACACCGGGAATTGCAGCGCACCGCCACCAACGTGGCGCCAGGCACCGATGAGGGCGGGCAAGGAGGTCACAGCGCGGATGGCCTGGCTGCCGCCATAACTGCGTTCGAGCGCCACGCCGATACGGATGGCGGCAGGCGGTGTGGTGGCATATTCACGGGCAAACAGGCGAATCTGGTCGGCGGGGATGCCGGTGATGTCAGCCGCCCATTCCGGTGTACAGGATTTGGCTCTTTCTGCCAACGCTGCGTAGCCTACGGTATATTTCTCAACATAATCATGGTCGACCAAATCTTCTTCGATAATCACGTGCATCATGGCCATCGCCAATGCGCCATCGGTGCCTGGCTTGGGGGCAATATGCCAATCGGCTTCTTTTGCCGTTTTAGAGGCGAACGAATCCACGACCACGACTTTGGCGCCACGTTTTTGCGCGTCTTTAATAATGTGCCAGTGATGCAGATTGGTGGAGACAGAGTTACAGGCCCAAATGACGATGAAATTAGCATGGATAAAACTCTCGGGGTCTACCCCAGCAGTCGGCCCGACGGTGAGTAACCAGGCGGTACACGAGCCCTCACCACAGAAAGTCCGTTCACAGACCGTGGCCCCTAAGCGGTTAAAAAAAGCATCGCCGCCATTGAGCCCATGCACCAGCCCCTGGTTACCCAAGTAACTCACAGGCAATATGGCGCGCGGGCCGTCCTCTTGAATCAGTGCCTGCCAGCGATCGACAATCGTATCCAGCGCCTCATCCCAGCTGATACGCTCAAACTGATTGCTGCCTTTGGGCCCGACCCGCTTCATGGGATAGAGCAGGCGGTTGGGGTGATAATGCCGCTTTTCGTAATCTTTTAATTTAACGCACAAACCACCGCGGGTCATCGGGTGGTCAGGGTTGCCTGACACGGACAACAACTCACCGTCTTTGACATGAAACTGCATAGAACAAGTATCGGGACAATCATGAGGACAACCGCCATGAAAGGTTTGAACGCCATCTGCCACTTTATTCATATCTCACTCCAATCGCTGCGCTGAATGCAGTCATGTTTTAAAAAGAATCAATGCAAGACAGGTCTGTCTATTCTGAATACTATACTCCTTCATGCAGAAACTCAATGCTGTTGGAGATCTGCCGTATGGCCTGCGGCTGATGACTTCATAAAACATATTCATGACGGAAAATAGCGAAAGATTAAACACGTGTGCAGCCAAGGAAATTCCTCTCAGACTCAACAAAATACAAAGAAGCCAAGAGAGTGCAGACTCACTTATCTTCTTTTTTATGTCACAAGCATGACCTCATTCGGCCTCTTTTGCTGTGTTAATCAGGCAAGAAACTCAATAGCGTTATTCAAAGAGAGAGGTCGATGCGGAGTCAGAGAATCAAGTGCAGAGAGGTGAAAATGAGGTGGTTGTAAAAAAAGAGATTGCTGGCAACAATCTCTTTTCACATTATTAATGAGCAGCCCCTGGTGCTGGTTCAGCTTCTGTAGGTTGCAATGGATTGTTCTCAGAAGAACCGCTGTTCTGATGACTGCTGCTCTGAGGGTAGGAGCCAGTTCTTTTTTTGGAATGATGTTTTTTAGTCTGCCGGTCTGAAGATGTTGGATGCTTGTTTTTGGCCTGGCCCTGAGCTTGGTCCCGGGCTTGGGGCGTTTCATTGGTACCCAGTTCTGCACCGTCCGTTTGTTTGTCGGTATCGGCGGCGTAGGTAGTCATTGCAAATGCAGAAAATAATAAAGTGATGAATAGTTTGCTCATGTCAGTGTCCCTAAAAAAGTGTATTGGAAATCATTTTGTTCAACTGCCAATGCATTAGATGACGACTGCCATTCTTTACCTATCCGTGACGCTCTCATTTGAGTGTAGGATGGGACTGACCGGGGTGTCAGTGTTTATGGCATGCAGACATGCAAAGATCCAAACAGGCTCACACTATTGTGAAGGCGCTAGTTTTCTTGCCGGATCACCTCATCTGCTTCCGGCTCATCCGGGGTAGGTAAATCAGCGTCAGGGGGCAGGTCTTCAAGACCCTCAGGATCCAACTCCGAATCTTCCTCCGGCTCGGCTTCGTCCTCGCTAGGATCCAGGCCTGGAGAATTGATGTTTTTAGGGTTCAGCAATTCAGGGTCAATCGTATCGGGAATGCTTGGGTCTACTTCAAAATCATCGGAATATTCGTCAGGCTGTGGTTCAGGGGTTTCTATTTCGTTGATGCTGGTGGGGTCCAAACTACTTTTTAACGTGTGACTGGTGGTTTCTAACTTGGGGTCTGCCATCGTGAATCTCCAAATGCGTGTTCGCTAGTGAGATTCACTCTAAGCACTCACACTTAAAACAATAAGTGAGAAAGCACTGATTTTCTTGTAGGCGGTGTTAGATGCCGGGAGGTGTTGTGGACAGGCGTGGTGATGACGGCCCAAGCGCTGTGGATGGACGAAGGACTATCCTTAATCAGAAGCCTGATCCATCAGCTCCATCTCTGGGCTGGTCATGAGCTTTTCAATGTCTACCAGAATCAACATTTCTTGCTCGAAGGTGGCCAGGCCGACAATATAAGCCGTATCTATTCGCGTTACCATGGTTGGCATATCGCGCAGATGCTCTTCATAGAGCTGCCGGACGTCAGAGACACCATCCACCACAATGCCAGCAATACGGCCGTTGAGGTTGATGATAATGACCACAGTGAACTGGTCATAAACAACTTCTCCCAAATCAAACTTAATGCGCAAGTCAACAATCGGGACAATTTTCCCCCGTAAGTTGACCACGCCTTTAATGAAGCTGGGCATGTTGGCAATCTTGGTGACCGGGTCGTAACCGCGGATTTCTTGTACCTTGAGAATATCAATACCATATTGCTCGTTACCGAGCGTAAAAGTCAGGTATTCACCCGCGCCTTGCTTGGCGCTTGCGCTGCCTGCACTGTTTGTTTGTATTGCTGTATTCATAACACCATTTCCTTACATTGATCAGCCCGCTGGCGCTGGATGAGGTGCAGGGTGCCTCTCACCCGACCATGGGCATCGCTACACACCGCGATGTGTAGCGGTATTTTTTTAAAACTGGACAGCAATGGCGGTGGCCGCCATCAGATTGTGATCGGTCTGGCGCTGGCCTGACTCATCAAAAATAGCATCCCGGCTTTGCAATTGGCGCACCTCTGCACGCAAGGTGACGCGCGGACAGACTTTATAGTCGGCATTGACCGAGTAGCCCATGGTCTTGAATCCATGTGGGGTGCCGGTGCTGATAATCACGCCCTGTTTATCCTGGTAGTACTCCCAGCGCCCTGTCATGCTGAACTGCGGGGAATACTGGTATTTCACCAGCACGGCAGGCGCCAGCCACACATTGTAGCCACCGCCTTCGCCCGCCGGTTTTTGCTCTGCACCAATATCAAAAGCGGTGATCAGGCTCCATTGCTCATCCAGGGTAAAGATGCCGTAGAAGTCATGAAAATAACGCATTTGACGGTCCCGGTCAGACTTGTCGTTGCCAATAAATGAGCTGCTGTTCAGCGTCACCCTGTTATTTGGTTTGTAGGTCAGCTGATGCCCAATCGAAGGCGTGGTATTGCCTTGCGGCGCACGGATGCGTTGCCAACCATTCAGCACCAATCCGCTTGTCATCCACTTGCCATCGTCTGAGGTATAGCTGAGTTTTGCGCCCGTTTCAAAATAAGGCGAGTTCTCCGCCATCAGGCCACGGGTCAGCGTCCAGTTTTCTATACCCACCGCGCTCTCAAATCCCAGATGCGAAGGCATGACCCCGGCATCCAGCCACAGATCATGATTTGCCGAAAGGCGGATACCGGCATTCGCTTCAAAAATATTTTGCAGGTCTTTAGGCTCGGCGGCGTAATTCGCCCGCATATACGTGCCTGAGGCCAGGGCCAGGTTGCCGCGCACCCTTTGCGTATTCAAATTGGCCTTCACCATGGCCAGGTTAATGCTTAAATCATTGGCCCGGTTATGGCTGTAGGTAAAGTAGGGCCGCTTGTGATTGGGCGGATCATTAAAATCACGCACATAATAGCTTTCCACATAGCCGCTCAGCGTGAGCGCCTGCGGCATCTCTTCTGCCCTCGTCGCCAGTGGCACCAGGGAGAGCAGGCCCACCCACACAGCAACAACCCGGTTCATATGCACTGTGAATCTGCCAACATCATTAGAAGTTAAAACGGATGGCGGTCATGAGAATATGATTCTCGCGGTCTACCGTTTTGGTGTTCACGTACTGGTTCATATAGCCCACGTCCGCATTGCTAAAATCGCTGAACTTCCAGTTCACCCCCAGAAACAAACGGTTCTGGTCAAAGCCTTTGCGTACCCCCCAGTTGGTGTCATTAAAATTAATGAACAGCTCATCGTAAACCACCCAGGATAACTGCGGGTTGAGTGAAGATGGCGTGCTGGCACGCACCATCTGCCGCCAGCGGTAAGCGTTCTGGCTAAAGTCTTCACGGTCCCGGTTTTCGAGACGGGAGCGGCTACTCAAGCTGACACCAGCTAGCGGATCAAACTGGTATGAAAACTGTTGCCACAACCGGTTTTCCTTATAGGCAGAAGCCCCTGCCGGATGGTTAATCACAGTATCGTATCCCAGCCAGATACTGGCTTTAGGCGTGATCTTGTAAAAAATGGAGGGACGCAGGATCAGCGTATCAAAATGCTTGCCTTCATCGCGCCAGCGCGGATGCGTGTCCATGCTCCAGTACAAATTCTCCACTGGCAATTTGCCCTGCGCATAAATATTGAGCCAGTAGCGACCGTCTTCCTCCACGTCGGCCACCGCCAGATTTGCCAGCAAGCTCAAGCTCAGTGCAACCGCCGCCGCTATCGAATTGGCAGTCAGGCCAAAAGGCAAATCATTTAAAAGAGATTTCATTTTCTATTCCAGTAATTCATGATTTCGAGGGGGATCTTGCTGAGCGGCACTTCTTTTTGCGTGGCCCCCAGCTTGTTTGCTTCTTTGGGCATGCCATAGACCACACAGCTTCTTTCGTCTTGCCCCACGGTTTGGGCACCGGCATCCAGCATCTCTTTCAAGCCTTGCGCGCCGTCGTCGCCCATACCGGTCATGATGATCCCCAGCGCGTTTTTGCCTGCCTGCTGTGCCACCGAACGGAACAGCACGTTCACCGAAGGCCGGTGGCGGCTGACCAGCGGACCATCGATCACATCCACATGATATTGGGCACCGCTACGTTTAAGCAGCATATGCTTACCGCCGGGGGCAATGAGGGCACGGCCCGGAATCACTCGGTCGCCATGCGCAGCTTCTTTCACTTCGATTTCACACAGATCGTTGAGGCGTTTGGCAAACGCGGCGGTAAAGTTTTCGGGCATATGCTGCACGATTACCATCCCCGGACACACGCGTGGCAAGCTGGTCAGCACGGCCTCGAGCGCTTGTGTACCGCCGGTAGAGGTGCCGATGGCAATGATACTTTCGGTGGTTTGCGCCATCGCACGCGTGCCAGGCGCCGCCAGCACCGCATCGGCGCTCAGTTTGGGCTGTACCTGCACCTTGGCCACGGGCTCCATATGCACGATGCGTTTCAGGTTGGCTTTGGCCGCGATCTTGATCACGTTGATGATGTCGTTGGCATCATCCTCTAAAAAATCTTTCAACCCGGCTTTCGGCTTGGTCACAATGCTGACCGCCCCGGCAGCCAGGGCCTGAATCGTGGTTTCAGCCCCTTTTTCAGTCAGGGTCGAACAGATAATGACGGGCGTGGGCCGCTGTGCCATGATTTTCTTGAGAAAGGTAATGCCATCCATCCTGGGCATTTCCACATCCAGAATCACCACGTCCGGCCAGTCTTTCATCATTTTGTCCATGGCAAAAATCGGGTCCGAGGCCGAGGCAATCACTTCAATCTCAGACGACTTGGCGATCTTCTCAGTGAGTACTTTTCTGACCACGGCAGAATCATCCACAATCATTACTCTTGTTTTTTTCATGTGTCCCATTCGTTATGCCTTGCTTTTCACCCAGGCAAATCCACTCCAGATATCAAAAATGATATAGCGTGAATCTTCGCCGCCGTAGTGGTTGGCGCTCACCTGAAAACCGTTGTCGGCCAGGTGCATGAGCACGGCATGCAGGTTCCTGTCGCCAATATTTTGTTTTTGGTTGATGTGCAATTGCGGAAACATATTGCTGCCGCCAAACACTTTGACCTGGCAGTCTTTTGGCCGAACTTTGATTTTGTTCATTTCATACATCATCAAAGTGATCGCCTCATCTGCATATTTGGCCGATTTCTCTTCACCCGCATGACTTTTTTTATGGGATTCGCAACGTTGTGGCAGGATAATATGACACATCCCACCCACCTGTTTTTTAGGGTGCCAGATGGTCACGGCCACACAAGACCCCAAGATAGTTCTGATACGCGTGTCTGCGTCTCCCCAATAAAATTCACCAGGTTGCAAAAAGACTTCAAACACCTCTTCAGGCTTTTTGTCTATCGATCCAAAATTAAAAGCAGGCTGCGTACGCATCAACATATCTAAAAGTTAGGCGCTTTTTTTATAAATAGAGGGCGCTTCAGAAACAAATTTATCGGTGACCCCGTTCAAGCTCTCGGAGTGGCTGATCATGAAATAGCCATCATTTTTGAGCAGGGGCAGCATTTGATCAGTAATCATGCGCTTGGTCTCAACATCAAAATAAATCATGACGTTGCGCAAAAAAATCACATCAAACTGGCCGAGGTCAGGGTAAGGTTTGGTCAGGTTGACCTGTAAAAATTTAATCCGCTGCCTGAGCTCCTTCACCATCAGCAATTCGCCCTCATGGTCACCCGTGCCTTTTAAGCAATACTTGGTCAAATAAGGCCTGGGGATTTCAGACGCACGCTGCATGCTGTAGCACCCTGTTTGCGCCTGCTGCAATACCTTGGTACTTAAATCTGAGGCGACGATTTCCCAGGGTTCCTTACCCAGGAGTTCATCCAGCATCATGGCAATGGTGTAAGGTTCTTCGCCCGAAGAGCAAGCCGCACTCCACACGCGAAACGTCTTGCCTTTGGTACGTTTAGGCAGAATCACATTTTTAAAGAAATCAAAGTGTTTGGGTTCCCTGAAAAAATGCGTTTCGTTGGTGGTCAGCAAATCAATGGCAATCTGTTTCTCGGTGGCATTGGCCGGGTCATTGATCATTTTGTAATACTGGGTGAATGAGTTCAACCGGTGAAAATGCAGGCGCTTGGTGAGTCGGCCACTGACCAGTGGCTTTTTTACGTCAGACAAAGCAATGCCCGCCTGCGCATAAATAAAACTCTTGAACAAGCCGAATTCTTTAACCGTTAATGATTCAATGTGGTCCATCTTGTTACCCTTAATTTACTCGGCTGCCACGCTGGTGCCAGAGGCCAGGCTGGCAATTTCATTCACTGAAAGCACTTTGTTGACGTTGAGCAGAATAATGAGTTTGCCTTCGATCTTGCCCATGCCTTCAATAAAGTCGACACGGATGTTGGCGCCAAAACTAGGCGCTGGCTCAATGTTGCCAGCCTCAATATCCACGACTTCGTTCACGGCATCGACCATGATGCCGACCACCTGCGTGGTGTCAGCATGTGCTACCTCAATGATGACGATGCAAGTTTTTCGGGTGATCTCGGCAGTGGGTTTATCAAACCGTGCTGCCATATCAATCACAGGCACGACCGCCCCACGCAAATTAATCACACCACGGATAAAGGCAGGCATCTTGGGCACTTCAGTCAACTGCCCGTACTCAATGATTTCCTTGATATTCAGGATATTGATCGCAAAAATTTCCCTGCCTAACACAAACGTCAGGTATTGCTGAATCGTATTCGCAACCAGAATGCCTGGTTTGTTCTGGGTATTGGCTACCGCCAGTTCAGTCATTTTTCAAATCCTCTTTTTAATGATGGAGGGTGAACCGCGCTGTGCTTGATGACCTGTAAACAAGCCTGCCCAAGCATTGGTGAGCGCCCACCCACATTTCACATACCCTAGAACTTCACAAACTGTGTTTCATCCACATCCGCTGGATGGGTGGCCATGACTTTTAATGGCGCCCTGGCGCCGGTATGACTGACGACTTTCTTGCCGTTATTTTTGGCTGAGGATGAATGCACCTCTTCTTCACCCACTTTAAAGAAGGCAATCAGCTGTTGCAGTTGTTCCGCCTGGCCGCTCATTTCTTCAGCCGTCGCCGCCAGCTCTTCGCTGGAGCTGGCATTTTGCTGTGTGGCCTGGCTCAATTGGTTCATGGCCGCAGTGATCTGCGATGCGCCACTGCTTTGCTCTTCACTGGCCGCATAAATCTCTTGCACCAGGTCACTGGTTTTATTAATGTTGGGCACAATTTCGTCCAGCAGGTCACCGGCGCGCTCAGCCAGGCTCACGGAGCTCTTGGCGACTTCACCAATTTCCTGGGCGGCCACCTGGCTACGCTCTGCCAATTTGCGCACCTCGGCCGCCACCACGGCAAAGCCTTTGCCATGCTCACCGGCACGTGCTGCTTCAATCGCTGCGTTCAGCGCCAACAGGTTCGTCTGGTAAGCGATGTCATCAATGATGCTGATCTTGTCAGCAATACTCTTCATCGCCACCACGGTGTCTTTCACTGCCGCACCGCCTTCGTTAGCGTCTTTAGCTGTTTTAGCGGCGATACCATCGGTCACTCTGGAGTTGTCGGTATTTTGGTTAATAGATGCGCCGATCTGTTCAACAGACGCAGAGGTTTCTTCCACTGAAGCGGCTTGCTCATTGGTGGCCTGGCTGATACTTTGTGCCGTGGCACTGACTTGATCTGAAGCACTGGCAATGTTGTTGGCTGCTCCGCGCACCTCAGCAATGACATAAGAAAGTTTTTCAATCATCCCGTTTAAGGATCTCTTAAAGTCATCAAACTCACCCACATAATTGCCTTTGATAGAGAGCGTGAGATTGCCCGCTTCCATCTCCCTCATCACTGACATGGCCTCGCCTACTGCCTTGAGGTTGTTACGCACCTGCTCAATGGTCTCGTTAATAAACGCTTTTTTACCGGGGAATTTCTCTAAAACCATTTCGAAATCGCCTTCACCGAACGCTTTGACCACCGCCATCGCTTTCTTCTTCACGGCGATATGCCCATTCACCATATCGTTCACGCCCTGAGCCATGACTTTAAAGTCACCTTCAAACTTGCTCGTATCCATCACCACATCAATGTCCCCCGCATCGTGCTGGTCAGACATGTGATTCATATCCTTGATAAACCCCTTGAGGTTTGATCTCATTTTTTCTATGGTGTCATTAATAAAGGCTTTCTTACCGGGGAAAGCTTCTAACGGCGCATCAAAATTCCCTTCACCGAACGCTTTTACCACGGCCATGGCTTTCTTTTTCACTGCAATGTGGCCAGCGACCATGTTATTGACGCCTTGCGCCATGACTTTGAAGTCGCCCTGAAATTTTTCCGCATTCATCACCACATCAATGTCGCCCGCGTCATGCTGGCTGGACATATGATTCATCTCATGCATAAAGCTATCCAGCGTTTGGTGCTTCTGTGCCAACTGCTGCTGCAAGTCATGAATCTGCACGAAGATGGGAGTTAACTCATCCTGAATACTGAGATCAATGGTGTGATTCAATTGCCCGTTAACCAATTGGAATAAACATTGCTGCGCAGACTGGATGCGACTTTTGTTCACTGCCCTGTAATTCAAGATAGACATAATGCTTTCTCCGAAGAGGATGATATATCGTTAAAAAAACTGCTCGTTTTTTAGGCGTGTGACCGATGTATCCAGTCACATGCCTCACACGCCCGACCTACTAAAACTTCA
>CAKZJM010000324.1 GCA_936943315.1 uncultured Methylophilus sp.
GCCATCCTCGCCATTGAAGACCGCCGCTTTTACCAGCACAACGGCATTGATACGACAGGTATCCTGCGCGCCATTCGCAACAACCTGACCGGGCGCGGCCATGAAGGCGCCAGTACGATTACCATGCAGGTGGCCAAAAACTTTTTCAGTGGCCCGGATGCCCCGCGCAACATCTGGACAAAGATCAAAGAGGCCATGCTGGCGATCAAGATTGAAAATACCATCAGCAAGGACAAAATCCTCGAGCTTTACCTGAACCAGATTTACCTGGGCGAACGTGCTTATGGCTTTGCAACAGCCTCAAAAACCTATTTTGATAAAGACCTTAAGCAGATTAACCTGGCCGAAGCTGCACTGCTGGCGGGGTTACCCAAGGCGCCGAGTAAATACGACCCTTACGTCCACCCTGACTATGCCATCCGTCGTCAGCATGAGGTGCTACGCGATATGCGCCGTTACGGCCTGATCTCTCAAAATGAACTCGAACAGGCGATGAATGCGCCTTTAAAATTCCAGTCGTCCAGGCAGCAGATTCAGGCACTGGGCAGTGAATATGTGGCCGAGATCGTCAGAGGCACCTTGTATAAGCGCTATGGTGACAAGGCCTACACCAGCGGACTGCGCGTTTACACCACCATTAACAGCAAACATCAGGCGGCTGCCAATAACGCGGTGATTCAAGGCATTATTAATTTTGAATTGAGACATGGTTTCCGTGGACCCGAACAGGTAATTTCATTGCCGAGTGGCAAAATGAAAGCCAGCGAAGTCAGTGAATTGCTGCGTGATTTTGTCACTTACAACCTGTTTGTGCCCGCCTTGGTCACCAAGGTCGAGCCCAACCTGCTCACTTTGGTCACCAAACGTGGCACCGTGCTTAAGCTGCAGGATAAAGCGATCCTGCTGGTTAAAAACCATATGCCTCCGGCTAAACGTACGCCTTTGTCGCTGGTTCCGGGTGCGGTCATCCGGGTGTATCAGCAAGGTGACTCCTGGATGGTGGTACAACTGCCAGAGGTTGAAAGTGGCTTTATGGCACTGAACCCTGAAACCGGGCAGGTGCAGGCCTTGATAGGTGGGTTTAGTTTCCAGCGCAACAAATACAACCATGTGACCCAAGGCCGCCGTCAGCCTGGCTCCAGCTTCAAGCCTTTCATTTATTCTGCGGCGCTCGAAAAAGGCTACAGCCCAGCCAGCGTCTTTGAAGATGCCCCCATTAGCTTCACCTCCACCGAAACCGGAAGTAACAGCAGCTGGGAACCCCGCAACTACGATGAAAAATATGCGGGCCCCATGCGCTTGCGCGAGGCCCTGGCGCAATCTAAAAACACGATTTCTATCCGCCTGATGAATGCGGTGGGTGCGCGCTATGCCCAAAACTATATCCGCAAGTTTGGCTTTGATCCCAAGGACCACCCAGCTTACCTCTCAACCGCTTTAGGGGCGGGCTCCACCACCGTCTGGCAAATGACAGCGGCTTATGCCACCTTTGCCAACAGCGGTTATCAGGTACATCCTTACCTGATAGAAAAAATTCTCGATAGCCGCGGCAAAGTGATTCAAGCCGTGCAAGCGGGCAAGCACGTCTCGCAAGAGCGCGTGATTGACCAACGCAATGCTTTCATCATGACCACCATGTTGCAAGACGTGGTGCGTGATGGCACGGCACGCGCTGCGCTTTCCCTGCGTCGCCCGGACATTGCTGGCAAGACAGGCACCACCAATGACCAGTTTGATGCCTGGTTTGCCGGTTATCATCCAAAAGAAGTAGCGGTGGCGTGGATGGGCTACGACAATCCGCATAACCTGGGCCGTGGTGAAACTGGTGGCCGCGCCGCCTTACCGATCTGGATCCGCTACATGCAGGAAACATTGTCAGGCATGCCGGTATATCAGTACAAAGTGCCTGAGGGTGTGCTTCAACTGAAAGTGGATGCTTACACTGGCGCGCAGGTGGGCGAGGATGATCCTGGCATTTACGAATATTTCTACGAAGAGCATTTACCGCAATCGCAGCCTGAAAACCTGCCAGGCCTGTTTGACCCTGAGGACGAACACGCCCCTGAAGACAACGAGCCCTCTTTCCTGGAGCGGCTCATAGGCGACCATAGTGGCGGCAGCAATGAAGACAGGAAACTACCAGCCAATCCGGCTGCCAAATTGCTGAGCCCAAATTAAAGAATTAAACACTTAACGCAAAGGCTGAGGGTATGTTTGACGACTTTCCAAGTGACCTGCGGCAAGAAATAGCGCAGTCGGCAGCCCGTCTGATGTTTGAAGAAGGCATCAGTGACTATGGGCGCGCCAAGCGCAAGGCGGTCAAGATATTAGGGATACAGCAGGATGCGCCTTTACCTACCAATGCTGAAATTGATAATGCCTTGCGCGAATACCATGCCCTGTATGCCGACGAGAACGATGCGGCGCACTTGCTGGACCTGCGCCATGCCGCCTTGCATACCATGCAGCTACTCAAAAAGTTTAACCCGCATTTAATCGGCGCTGTGCTTGAAGGCACGGCGGGGCCTTACGCAGACACCGATATCCACGTGTTTGCCGAAAGTGCCAAAGAACTGGAAATTTACCTGCTCAACCAAAACGTGCCCTACCGCTTGGATGAACAACAGTTCAGAATGTCTGACCGACCAGGCAAACAAAAGCATGATCTGGTGCGTAAACGGGTGCCTGTGCTGCTGGTCGAAACCCGTTTTGGCACACAGCGCATCAGCATCTTCGAAGCCGACGATATCCGCACGGCCCCACGCAAAAACGGCGAAAAGTCAGGCATACATCGCATGACGCTGGCCCAGGTAGAATCTATGCTGAAGCCGGATATGGCGGGTGGATTTTAAAACTGAAATGGCGCGTTATTTGAGCGCCTGACACACAACTACTGCATGCTGATTTGCGTATAGCCCAACACGGTGCCCGTGGCAAACGTCAAATCAATCAGTGCAATCTGATAATCATTAATGGCGCGTATTTCCTTGAGTTGCGCCTCACCCAGCCGCGTCAGGGTTTCCAGCACCTCGGTCATGGTGCGTAGGCCTTCGTTAAACTGCTTGAGCTCGGCTTCGTAGTTGTAACCAGCAATCATCACCTGTTGGCGCGCGGCCAAAATGCGCTGCCAGTTTTGCTCCACCTTATCCAGCGCGTCGTGAATCTCACGTTTAACCGTCAGCGTTTGCAAAGTCTTGTTGGTGAGGCGCTGCATGCGCTGGGCAATCGCTTTATCGAGCTTGGCTTTGCGTGCTTCGTTGCTGACCGGCATTTCAAACTTGAGGCCGATAGACCAGTCATTGTATTGACCATTCAACAAGTCCTGGCCAATATCCCCCGCCCGGTTGGCTGAACTAGATAAGGCGCCGTATTGATAATCCAGCGTGAACATGGGCAAGGTCTGGTTTTGCAAGTAATCGATTTGCAACTGGTCTGCACTCAGCTTAAGTTCCTGATCCAGCAACTCGATGCGGCTTTCCAGCGCGTCCTTGAGCAACTTGTCACGGTCGAACTCGAACTTGACCAGATTAGGCGTCGTGGCCGGCACCCAAGGCGTGTTGGCAATGCCCTGCTCAGGCAGCTCATTGAGCAAGAACTGTAGCTGGCGTTGTGCCAGTTTGAGGTTGGTTTCGGCAATGATCAAAGCTTCCATACGGTCAGCCACGCCGATCTCCGCCCGGTTCACCTCAATGGCGGCCGTGAGGCCTTCCTGCACCCGGCGCTTGACCATGTTTAGGTTCTGGTTAGCATATTCATACTGGTTGCGGCGCACATCGAGCGCAGCCCATGCTTCATATAAATCCCAATAAGCTTTGTCTACCATGGTGACGATGCGTATGCTTTGCAAACGCGTCCTGAGCTGGGCACTGTCCTGGTCGAGCGCAGCGATACGGATACTGGCCTCATTCACCTGGCGCCCGGCGTTACGCAACAAAGGCTGGCTAAACGAGAAGCGCAAGGCACTCCGGTATTGGTCACTCGCCAGGCTGCCTTTGCTTTCATAGTTCTCAAGCGGTGCGCTCAAGGTCACGCTGCCGCCAGTTCTCAATGGCACTTTAATGCCGGTTTCAAGCTCCCAAAATTCCTTTTTTTGTGCTGCCGGATTCAATTTCACCAGTTCGCCATCTAGCGCGGCGTTGTCAGATTTGAGGATGACCTTGTCGCCCGCCATGGCCGGTAAATCTTTCTGGCCATATTTGGCATATGCAAAAATTACCTGGTCAAACTTGGCCTGCTCTTCACGCAAGGATTGTGCAGCGATGGTCGGATCCATTTTGGCCACTTGCAGGTTGAGGTTATTTTGTAGGGCCTTTTGCCGCACATCGGCAATACTCAATTGGGCACCTTGTTTAGGCGCGTTACTAAGCATATTTACCGTTTCGGGGGCCTCAAACGGCTGTAGCGCACTTTTGAGGTCAATCACAACTGGCTTGCTACGTTGCTGTTGCTGCTGTTTGACGGCGTCATGCAAAGGCACGCCGGGGCGCGTTGCGTAAGGCTCCAGCCCTCTGCCTTCCTTGGTTTGCAGGCGCTGACGGGCACGGCTGTCACTCAGCGATTCGTCCGCCCATACCGCAGCAACAAACAACAGGCCGGTCAAACTCAACAGCGCGGTTAGCCCAACGGTTGGGCCTCGGCGGCTCATTTTTGGGCTCCTGTTCCGCCAGTCACATTGAGCGGTGTGGGCTCAGGCGGGATTCGCGGCGGAAAACCGTTAAGCAAGCGCCACAACTCATAACCAATAGTCACGCGCTCAAGCAGCACCCAGCCCTTGGCACTGATGCCTTGACGCAGAAACCTGGCTGACGGCCACTCGGGTGTACCGGGTTTATGCACGACCATGATACGGAAATGGCCACTACCATTATCGGTGGGGTCGACAAACGAGATCTCACCTTCAAACGTACCCACACCGACTTGTGCCCAGCCGGGGACCTGGATGGCAGGCCAGCCTTCAAACTCTACGCGAACACTGCTACGGTGTGTGATCAGCGGTGCATCCCGGCCATCTACCCATAACTCAACCGCTCGCTGTGAAGTGTGCGGCACAATCACCAGCAAAGGGTCACCCTGCTTGATAATCTGTGACTGCGAGTTCACAGGCAAGCGGAAGATGGTGCCGTCCCTCGGGGCGACGATGCGCTGCATGTTTTGCCGCGC
>CAKZJM010000325.1 GCA_936943315.1 uncultured Methylophilus sp.
TTATAATGTGAGCCCGCGTTTCTCACCGGATGGTAAATACCTCACTTATATCAGAAACGATGGCGGCGCTTTCAAGGTCGCCGTACAGGATTTGGGTACCGGCGATGTCAAGGTACTCAGTAATGGTTCACAGGATGAGTCACCCAGCTTTGCCCCTAACGCGCGCACGATCATGTATGCGACGCGCGTGGGTGGTAAAGGAACATTGGCGACAGTCACTGTGGATGGCCTGGTCAGACAGCGTTTGTCTGAAGCGGGCGGAGATATTCGTGAACCTGCGTGGGGTCCCGCTCAAGCGGCTCCCAAGTAGTTTATCCGTGGTCAATTTATTTAGTCACTCATTTTAAGGAGAAAGTATGAACAAGAGTATTTGGACAATTGCAGCACTGGCATTAGTGTTGACTGCTTGTAAAAGCACCCCGATGAACCCTGCTAAAGTGGAAAACTCAAGCGTAACGCGTCCGATGAATAATTCAAAAGACAATGCTGGCGCTGACAGCTCTGCCAACACTGACAAAATCAACATCAAAACAGTCGATGTTGATACCAGCAAAGACGAGCTGAGCGCTGCAGAATTGGCAAAACGCCAAGTGTTTTTTGATTACGACAGCGATGCAATCCGTGAAGAGTACAAAGCACTGGTCGCCAACCACGCGAAATATCTGGTTGCCCACCCACAAACCAAAGTGGTTCTGCAAGGTAACACTGACGAGCGTGGCACACACGAGTACAACCTGGCTTTGGGTCAGCGTCGTTCCGTGGCTGTGAAAAATGCCCTGAACGTATTGGGCGTGAATGACAGCCAGATCGAAACCGTCAGCTACGGTGAAGAGCGTGCTAAAGCAAACTGCGCAGATGACGGTTGCTTCCAGCAAGATCGTCGCGTAGACATCGTTTATGCAGGTCAGTAATTTGCGTTTATCTGCAACGTTGATCGCCCTGGGGCTGGCAGTGACTACCGCCAGCCACGCGGCTTTGTTTGATGATACCGAAGCCAGAAAACGCATTCTTGAGCTCGAAAACAAGCAAACCTCAGAGCATGATGCGCAGCAAAAAGCCATCACTGATCTGACGCGTACACAACAGTCACTAGACAAGCGTGTGCAAAGCCTGGAAGCATTGATCAATGGCAAAGGCTTGCTTGACATGCAAAACCAACTGGAACAGATCCGTCAGGATGTGGCTCAGTTGAAAGGTGATCTCGAGGTGGTGACGCATCAGCTGGAAGATATGCGTACCAAGCAGAACGCCACTTTTACCGATCTGGATACGCGTGTGCGCAAGCTGGAAGGCCTTGCACAATCAGTGACCAGTGGGCAAATGCCTTTGTCTGCCAATGGTACCGGTGGTGATACCAAGGTGGACGCGTCACAGCAGGAGTTGAGTGCATTTGCCGAGGCAGAGTCTCTCAACCAGGCAGGTAAATACAAAGAAGCGTTTAATGCCTATGACGCTTTTTTGAAAACTTACTCGGGTAGCAAGCTGGCGCCCGATGCGTTGTACGGCATGGGTTATGTGCAATTCGCGCTCAAGAGCTACAAATCTTCTGCGGCAACGCAGCAGAAATTTCTTGAGAGCTATGCATCGCACCCGTTGGCACCCAATGCCATGCTCAATCTGGCCAATAGCCAGATTCAGTTGGGGCAGATCCCAGCCGCCAAGAAAACGCTGAAGGAGTTGATTGCCGCTTACCCATCGGCAGAAGTGACGCCGAGTGCTCAAAAGCGACTAAAAGTGCTGGAAAGTATCAAATAGCAGATTTTCGTTATTGAAATTGCCTTGTTTCGGCGATAATAGCGGGCAGATAGCAATATCTGCCCGTTTTATTTTCATATCCTCATGACCACACTCAGAATTTTCGAGATTTTTTATTCCTTGCAGGGCGAAAGCTCGCGCGTGGGCCTGCCTACTATTTTTATCCGCCTGACCGGTTGCCCTTTACGCTGCGGCTATTGTGATACCGAATATGCGTTTAAAGGCGGCAGCAATATGACGCTGGATGAAATCATGCAGCAGATTGCCGATTACGGCACGCGTTATGTCTGTGTGACCGGTGGTGAGCCCTTGGCACAAAAAGCCTGTATCGAATTGTTGACCCGGCTCGGCGACGGGGGTTATCAGGTCTCGCTGGAAACCAGCGGTGCCATGGATATTGCAGACGTGGACCCGCGTGTCAAAATCATTATGGACATCAAGACGCCAGGATCGGGTGAAGTGGAAAAAAACCGCTGGGAAAACCTGGCATTGCTCAAAGCGGGCGATGAAGTGAAATGGGTCCTTTGCGGCCGGGAAGATTACGAATGGGCCAAGCAGCAGTTGCAGGAAAAGCCGTTTCCCGCACACTGTGACCAGTTATTTTCCCCAAGTTTTCATGATGTCAGTGGTGAAACACTGGCCAGCTGGATTTTGCAGGATCATCTCAAGGTGCGCATGCAGCTCCAGTTGCATAAAATCCTGTGGGGCGAGAAACAAGGGGTATAAGTGTGGCAGCATCTCAAAAACCGAAAGCTGTGATTCTTTTGTCTGGCGGGCTGGATTCCAGTACCGTGCTGGCGATTGCCAAATCTCAGGGCTAT
>CAKZJM010000326.1 GCA_936943315.1 uncultured Methylophilus sp.
CGTTATTCTTCCGCTGTGCGACCGCGAAATTCCAATTATTGCCGATGATTATGTGGATAAGGAATTTGGCACCGGCGTGGTGAAGGTGACGCCTGCGCATGACTTTAACGACTATACGGTAGGGCAGCGCCAAGGTTTAGATAAGATTGTTATTCTCAACCTGCAAGGTTTTATTCCGTCCACAGCAGAAGTGATTGCGCCCGATGGAAGCATCAAAGCATCCATTGATTTGCCTGCTAACCTAGTGGGCTTGGAACGTTTTTCTGCCAGAAAACAAGTAGTCTCCGATCTTGAAACAGGCGGTTTCCTGGTCAAGATTGAAAAACACAAACTGAAAGTACCGCGTGGTGATCGTACCAATGTGGTCATTGAGCCTATGCTGACTGACCAGTGGTTCGTTGACCTAACACGAGAAACTCGATACGACGGAAAGCCCGGATTGGGTGGCTTACTTGCAATTACGAAGCCTGCACTAGATGTAATAGCTGATGGGCAGATCAAGTTTTATCCTGAAAACTGGGTCAACACCTACAATCAATGGCTCAACAATATTCAGGACTGGTGTATCTCACGTCAGTTATGGTGGGGGCATCAAATTCCGGCTTGGTATGATGTTAATGGGAAATGCTATGTTGCAACCACGGAAGAGCAGGCCAGAGCCCAATTTGAACAGGATTTATCAAATCTTGAATCTGTAGATAGCGAAGGTAAAGAACTTGCCCAAAAACTTAGATCAATTGGTCTAACTCGCGACAATGATGTACTCGATACTTGGTACTCCTCCGCCTTGTGGCCATTCTCTACCCTGGACTGGACCGGCGACGAAGCCGTCGATGCGCAAAACCAGGCCTTGCAGCAATTCCTGCCATCGTCAGTGCTGGTCACCGGTTTTGACATTATCTTTTTCTGGGTGGCGCGCATGGTGATGATGACCAAGCACATCACTGGCAAAATCCCGTTCAAGCACGTGTATGTGCACGGCCTGATCCGCGATGCGGAAGGCCAGAAAATGTCCAAATCCAAAGGCAACGTGCTGGACCCGATTGACCTGATCGACGGCATTGACCTGGAGTCGCTGCTTAAAAAGCGCACCACCGGTCTCATGAACCCGAAAGATGCGGAAAAAATCGAGAAGCGTACACGTAAGGAGTTTCCTGAAGGCATTGCCGCTTACGGCACCGATGCTTTAAGGTTTACCTTTGCCAGCCTGGCATCCCCAGGCCGCGATATCAAATTTGACCTGCAACGGTGCGAAGGTTACCGCAACTTCTGCAACAAATTATGGAACGCCACACGCTTTGTGCTGATGAACACCGAAGGCCAGGACAATGGCTTTGGTGCGGAAAGCTGCGAAGATGGTGGCCGTAAGTTTAGCCAGGCAGACAGATGGATTGTTTCGCTGCTACAACGCACTGAAGCCGAAGTCGAACGCGCGTTTAACGACTACCGCTTTGACCTGGCCGCAAAAGCCATTTACGAGTTTGTGTGGGACCAGTATTGCGACTGGTACCTGGAAATTGCCAAGGTGCAAATTCAGGGCGGTAGCGAAGCTGAACAACGTGCAACCCGCCGTACTTTGCTACGTGTATTGGAAACCATCCTGCGACTGGCACACCCGATTATCCCGTTTGTGACCGAGGAAATCTGGCAGACCGTCGCACCGATGACAGACTTGAAAGACAAGTCACGCGGCACTGAAAGTATTATGTTGCAGGCCTACCCGAAAGCTGACCTGGAAAAAATCGACGAACAGGCAGAAGCCTGGGTCGCCACACTCAAAACTGCGGTTGAGGCTTGCCGTAGCTTGCGCGGTGAAATGGGTATTTCCCCAGCGGCAAAAGTGCCACTGATTGCCGCGGGCGAGGCTGAAAAATTGGCTGCGTTTGCGCCTTACCTCAAGTCACTGGCTAAGCTGGAAAATGTGGATATTGTTGCTGACTTGCCCGAGGCAGATGCGCCAGTGATGCTGGCGGGAGACTTCAGGCTGATGCTCAAGGTGGAAATTGATGTCGCCGCCGAAAAAGAGCGTTTGGGCAAAGAAATTGCGCGCCTGCAAGGTGAAATTGCCAAAGCCAATGGCAAACTGGGTAACGAGAGCTTTGTGGCTCGCGCACCCGCCGCAGTGGTTGAGCAGGAAAAAGCCCGCCTGGCAGAATTTAGTGCCAGCCTGGAAAAACTGCAGGTTCAACTGTCAAAACTCAATAAATAGTGGCTGCCTGACTGTCGCCTGCTCAGGCGACGGTGCCGCACTTGTGGCAAAACTTGGCGAAGGCATTTTTTCTGGCATTGCACCCGCTGCAATAATTGTGCAGGCAAAGGCCGCAATGCATGCAAAAATCATTTTGCTCATTTTTGAGGTCTACTGGCCGCTCACAGCCCGGGCAAATGTTTTTGCTCAATCGTTGGAGGGCGGTATCGTATTTAAGCTCTTCACGGCGCAAAAATTCCGGTTGTGATTCGGCCAGCTTTTGCTCCTCAAGGTACTGTTGCAAGCCCGTAATTGCATATTTGCCGCCGACGACGGTGAGTATGATGCCCACCAGATAACGCACGTAACCGCCATAATCGGGCAGATAAGGCACCAGCTCGACAAAAAAAGCCATCACGGCAAAGAGAATAAAGCCCCACACAAACGGCCAGTATTGTGACTTGCGCTTTTTAACGAACAACCAGGCGGCCAATGCCAGTAATGGCAAGGTCAATAACAAGCGGTACATAAACACACGTATCACTTTATCCTGGTAGGCCTCATCGAGTTGTTTGCGCGCAGCCGCTTCGAGCACGCCGATTTGTTGTTGCAAGGCGGTTTCGCGCTGATAAATATCGGTTTGTTTCTGGCGCAGGCTCTCCACCGCTTTTTCTGCATTGCGTTCACGCGCCTTGAGCGTATCCAGCGTTTGGGTCCGGTGCACCAGCTCATCATCCTGCGTTTCAAGCTTGGTCACATCTCGCGTCGCCAACCAGTTTTCAAGAGTGTTGCGGGCCGCCTGGTAATCTTTTTGGCGTGTAGTGAGTTGTAAGTTGGCTTGCTCAAGGTGATCGCCCAGGGTCTGGCGCTGTTTTGACAAGGTATCGAGTTCGCTTCGCAAGGGGTCAATCTTGACACGATTGACGAAGTGCTCGGTGGTGTAATCGGTTTCAACCCGAGGCAGGTCACCAATAATGCTTTTGCCTAAGCCGGTCAAAAACCAGGCAAAGATAATGGCTACCGCCCACAATGCACGGTTAAACCACTTTTCGGATAAACGAACGCCTTTATTCATCAGCCACCCTTTCTACACTATTCATGGATGCTAACGGTGTTTGGCGCAGTCAGCAATAGTGATTCACGCTCAGGAATGCCACAGGTCATTCATCTGCCGTTAAAATACGGATTCAAAAGCATGATTAAAGGATAATGTACGGCATGTCTGAGCTGTTGGAAGATGACCCGAGGGAAGTGTTGTGCAGCTGTAGCGGGACTACACGCGGCCTCATTATTGAGCTGGTCAAGCAGGGCAAGGATCTCGAAGGCATTTCACGCTATTCGGGCGCGCTGAGCGGATGCGGCGGCTGTGAATGGGAGATTGGCGAGCTGGTCAATCAACTTCAGGCCGAACAGCCGAAACCACCCAAAGCCTAACCGCCACAGACGCTACAAGAAGGGTCTTTTTTCAGGCGGATGGTACGCCATTCGGCACTCAGCGCATCCAGTAAAAGCAAGCGGCCCTGCATGGTCTGGCCGATCCCCAGTAAAACTTTGAGTGCTTCGGCTGCTTGTGCCGTGCCTATCATGCCCACCAGTGGCGCAAAAACACCGTTATCGGCGCAGCGTAACTCCTGGTCTTCCCCCACATCAGGATACAGGCAGTGATAACAAGGGCTCTGGTCATGACGAAAATCAAACACGCTGAGTTGCCCCTCAAAACGGATCGCCGCACCTGACACCAAAGGCGTTTTATGTTCAAAACACAGCTGATTGAGCAAATAGCGCGTGGCAAAATTATCAGAGCAATCAATCACCACATCCGCCTCGGCTACACGTCCGGCAAGCGCCTCGGCATTGAGTTTACTGGTCTCAATATTAACCTTGACCTCAGGATTCAGACTGGCAATCGCCGCCTGTGCCGATAAAGCCTTGTTTTGGCCGACCGCTGACGTAGTGTGAATAATCTGGCGTTGCAAATTGGTCAAATCCACCTGGTCAAAATCACAGATGGTCAAGGTGCCCACGCCGGACGCAGCCAGATACAAGGCCACTGGCGCACCCAGGCCACCAGCACCAATGATCAGCGCATGGCTTTGCGTGAGCTTTTCCTGCCCGGCATATTCAATCTGCGGCAACATGATATGCCGGCTATAACGTAACAATAAGTTGTCTTGCATCAGAATTCCGTTTGTTCAGGGCAATCGTTGCGCCTGCACCATCTGCTGAATCAATACTTTAGGCGAGAGCATCACAAGGCGGTCATCAAACACGGCGCTGCCCGTTTGCTGCTGGGCTTTATCGACAAAAGCCAGGTCACCATCGGCGTTTTCCTGTTCGTCTATATGCACAGGCGCCGCCATGGCATAGGTTTGACCACCAGACACGGATTGTATGCCACCCAGCCCGTTTTCGCCATGTGAAAGGATGATCGCAGCCGGTCTGCTAGCGTTGCTGGAGGCCGCACCGGCATCCCCTGTCACCTGAATGTTCGTGGCGTTTTCGGCCGCTGCCACTGAAAACCATTGTGCGTGATGCGTAAACGTACTATCTGCACGGTATCGGAAAAAACGGCCCCAGGCATCGGTGGCTGCCAAGCCTAATTGACCCCAGGGCAAGATGCCCTCGTCACTGGCACAACTCTGGTTAGCCAATACGTTTTCCCATCCATCTGGTGGCTGGTCTGTATCCGGGCAGGGCAAATAGTGGTAGATAATGGCATGCCCCAGCAATGCCTGCTGCGCCATCGCCAACCGTTGGTCGGTTTGCTGATATTTTTGCAATCCAAGCTGCACCCGGATCGGCGTGATTAACCAGCCCATCATCAAACTCAAAATCACCAGGGCAAGGGCCATCTCCAGCAAAGTAAATCCACGCAGACGTCTTGCAGCCGAGTTAGCGCGAACGTAGCGAGTCCTCATGGCCGACTCACCCGTTCCGTGACATCATTACTCGGCAGATTTACAGCTGAGGCGCTCTGCATCTGCACCGCTTGTAACGTAGAAACTTCTAGATATGCGTTCACACTGGCTTTATCGGTAGCACTCACGCGCACCTGGCCGGGCAATGGCTCACCCGCCAAAAGAAAAGTGGCAACCGCTTGGGCAGGTTGGTAAAACACTTGCTCACGCCAGCCGTTTTGCTGAAACCAGTGATGCTTGGCATCTCCATCCAGCATATGCTGTGTTGTTCCAGGCCAATGCCCTGCAGCGTCTAAAGGCAGCCGTCCTAGACCGGCTGTCGTGCCCTGGCATTGCCCGGCAGCGACGGATTGAGTGCCTAAGCAGCCTTGATCTTCAACCGCCGCCGCTGTCGGATAGGCGGGACAAGGCGCATTGCACCGCAGGCTGCGTTTCAACTCACTGAGTACCTGCTTTTGCATGGCTTGATGCATCCTGCTGGCAGTGATGGGCCAAACCACATCATTAAAGTGCGTGGTGGCTGTCGCCATGACAAACCCATTCGCTGTTTTCTCGATAGGATTGGCATTATCCTGATTGTGAATATCGAGATACTGTTTGGCCACCTCACTGGAGGATTCTAGTCGCTGCTGAATCCAGCCATCTTCACGCACGATTGGTTGCATGGGCGCAATCAGCACCGCCGCCACGCCACTCCCTTGCGTCGCATCCCATAACACACCTTCTGCCGAGAGCACACTCCACGCCCCGGGCGTATCCAAGTTTAAGGGCAAGAGGCGCGGGTTATTTTTATAACGCTCAGAGACGGCATACCACAAGCGTTCACCGCTGCCATCCCGCACATCGCCGATCCCCAGCGTTTTCCATGGCAAGCGGCCCAATCGCGCAGTATTACTGCATGTCGTTTCGGCATTGCCATCATTATTGGGCAGGGCAAATCACCGGGGCGGGGACAGTTTGCTTCACATTCGGTAAGTCCCAACGGTTGGTTGGCATACGCCAGCAAAGCTTGTTGTGCCAGCGCGAGCGAGGTGATCGTTTTTTGCATGGCAATCTGCCTGGGATTAGACGCACCTAGTACCGAATACAACATCCCTGCGCCCACCCCGGAGAGCAATAAGAGGATGGCCCAGACTGCGATCCCTTTTTGCGTGATGGGCATCATGGCCGTTGATCCGCTTGAGGCGTAGCATCAGGGAAGTGAACGATATTGAGATCACATTCGGCCACAATCTTTGCTGCATCGTCCGCCAAGCGCCACTGACAATGCCGAATTAACAGCATGCCTGCATATTCAGTCTGCAAACGCTGCAACCAGGCGACGACCTCAGCTTCATGGTTCACGCGCCAGCTTAAATGCACTGGCGTCAACAAGACATTCAGTTCTGGCAATGACTTGAATGGCCATCGCTGCCCACACCCAACCACGGCACAGGCAATGGAGGGTTGAATCTGGTACTCCAAGTGCGGCAACCCTAACTGCTGTTGCATATTTTCCCAGCGAGAGGCCCAGCGATCTATATTGGGCGATTGCATGACTCCCGCGTTTTGCCAGATTGAGCGATGCGCAAAATAGCGGTTGAGGTCGGGCTGGTAATTGGCATATTGCAAGAGTTGCTGCTGCGCATCCCGCCAACGCTTTATGGTGTCTTCCAGGTCATTTTCTGCGGAATACTGCTGATACAAAACTACGCCTAATCCTGTGGCCACAATACTGAGTGTCAATCCCCAGCCCACCATCAGGGGAAGCAACGCTCGCCAGTGCATCCCTATATTCATATAGTTGAAGTACTTAAGGTAGGACGCAAATGCAATTTGAGTATCGGTGTCATAGACACCCTCTGGTGTGTATTTCCTTGTCTCGGTGCAGCAGCACCAGCGACAGCGGCCGACTCAGACGCACTCATCACTTCAACCTGTGCAATTGCCGGGTGGCGCATTAACCCGCTGATGATCTTCTGCCACTCAGTGACTGCCTCATCGCTGAGGGCAACGGTAGACCACGAGGTGGTCAACGTTTCCTGGCAACCAGACAAAGTATTGGGCCTGCTATTCCTCGTGGCCTGATCATTTAGCCAATCACAATGCCACTCCACGTTGATGAGTTGCCAGTGCTGCATGCCCTCTAATGGCTGTTGCAGCATCGTCAAGGCATGGTCAGGCAAACGTAGGGTGGATTGAACGATTTGCACAGTTTGAGTGAGCGCACGGATTTGCGCTAATTCGTCCGGGCGAATGTCACTATAGGGTTTGACAGGTTTTAAACCAGGCAATTGCTGGCTGAGTGTATGCTCCTTTAAGTAGCTGTGTTGGGTCGCCTGCACGCCGACATAGCCTGCCAATAACATGCACCCCGCCATCACGGCACCCGCCCAATGCATCTTACGTTTGATTCGAATCATGCTATTGGTCAACAACACCTGAGACGGTGCCAAATTAGGCAAGGCATGATCATGCAATACTGGCTGCATGGCCGCCCAATCCATGACATCCATGCCGTCGGGCACACGCTTGTAGCCCAATTGATGTTGCAGCTCGGGCATAGAGAGACACGTCCACACGCTGCCAGAGGGTAAATACTTTTTCACCAAGTCGAGCTCCTGCGGCACCTCGCCCAACCACATCACTTCAAATACGTCGGATTCTTGCATCCAACGCTGCTGGATGAATGTTAAGCGCAGCTGACCAGCCTCTTGCGCAATACGGTTAACCCTTTCATCCAAAGAGGCAAACGTCGTTTGCGAGAGGGAGATAAGACGACTAAAGAACAACCTTTTTTGCTGAAAATAACTGATGCGGACCTGTTGCTTCGTACACTGGATACACAAGCGGTGCACTATGCCTGGTAGCAACTTCGGCAACCAGCTGGGCATACACAGCGCCTGAGTGTATACGCCTTGGATGTTGGGGAGTGGTGGTGTTAACCGCGAGAGCCAACTCGCCAAGCGTGGGTTCGCTAGCGCAGCGAACAGAAAACGGTCTTCGCGGCGCAATGTTCGCACGCTATCCAGCCTGACAATCGCATGCAGGCCTTGTGCGAAAGGCCATGCATTTACTTTACGCATCAATAGTTGCCGACCCGTCGAGCCACGGACATG
>CAKZJM010000327.1 GCA_936943315.1 uncultured Methylophilus sp.
GCGCAAATCGCAAATCGGCGTGCCGCCACGAATGGAACGGCCTTTGACAAAGCGCGCATTGCTGGACAACCACAATACCGGATGAGCCAGGAACTTGGGTTGCCAATGCATGACATGCGCCCCTTGCAGGGCGATCTTGCCAGTAGCTAAAGGATTGTCGACTTCAAGATATTGCAACCCATTTTCATCCTGCCACTGATTCACATGGGCATGCAGTTTCAAGCGCCTGGTCATTTCCAAACTCTTGGAGAGGATGCCACATTCGTTGTTCATTATCGTCTCCTTTCAATTTGGGACACATCGCGCACAGCCCCTTTAGCGGCACTGGTGCTCATGGCGGCATAGGCACGCAAGGCTGGCGACACTGAGCGTTCACGGTTTAATGGCTTCCAGGCATCACTGCCCTTGGCTTCCATATTGCCGCGACGATGCGCCATCTCTTCGTCAGTCACCGCCAAGTGAATGGTGCGGTTAGGAATATCAATTTCTATCGTATCGCCTTCCTGCACCAGCCCAATCGCGCCGCCCTCGGCCGCTTCTGGGGAAGCATGGCCGATACTCAAACCTGAAGTGCCCCCTGAAAAACGGCCATCGGTGAGCAGCGCACAGGCTTTACCCAAGCCTTTTGATTTCAGGTAAGAGGTCGGATACAGCATTTCTTGCATCCCAGGCCCACCACGCGGACCTTCATAACGGATCACAACCACATCCCCTGCAACAATTTTGTCTGCGAGAATGGCTTCCACGGCAGCGTCCTGGCTTTCAAACACACGGGCACGGCCGGTAAATTTAAGGATACTGTCATCTACACCTGCTGTTTTTACGATACAGCCATCCAGCGCGATATTGCCGTACAACACTGCCAAGCCACCATCTTGCGAATACGCATGTGCCTTGTTGCGGATACAGCCATTTTCACGGTCATCGTCCAGATCCGGCCACAACATGCTCTGGCTAAACGCAATCGTCGTTGCGATGCCGCCAGGCGCTGCGCGGTAAAACTTTTTCACTTCTTCGTCCTGTGTGGTGACGATATCCCATTTGGCCAAGGCTTCACCCATGCTGGCGCTATGTACAGTAGGCACTTCAGTATGAATCACCCCGGCGCGGTTGAGTTCCGCGAGGATACCCATCACACCACCCGCACGGTGTACGTCTTCCATGTGGTATTTGCTGGTGGCTGGCGCTACTTTAGAGACACAAGGCACCTGGCGCGAGATACGGTCAATGTCTTTCATGGTGAAATCCACCCCAGCCTCGTGCGCAGCGGCCAATAAATGCAGCACGGTATTGGTAGAGCCACCCATGGCTACATCCAGGCTCATGGCATTTTCAAATGCTTTCATGGTGGCAATATTGCGCGGCAGGACTGAATAATCATCTTGCTCGTAATGACGTTTTGCTAACTCCACAATCAAACGGCCAGCCTGTAAAAACAATTGTTTACGTGCGGCATGGGTGGCCAGTGTAGAACCGTTACCTGGCAAGCTTAACCCCAGCGCCTCGGTCAGGCAGTTCATCGAGTTGGCGGTAAACATCCCCGAACATGAACCACAGGTCGGGCAGGCAGAACGTTCTACCTCGGCGACCTCTTCATCACTGACATGGCTGTCAGCCGCTTCCACCATGGCATCGACCAGATCCAGTTTACGGACATTGCCCTGCCAGTTCACTTTACCGGCTTCCATCGGGCCACCAGACACAAACACCACTGGAATATTGAGGCGCAAAGCCGCCATCAACATCCCTGGAGTGATTTTGTCACAGTTAGAAATACACACCAGCGCATCGGCACAGTGGGCATTCACCATGTATTCCACGCTATCCGCAATCAGGTCGCGGCTGGGCAAGCTATACAACATGCCGCCATGCCCCATGGCAATACCGTCATCCACAGCGATGGTGTTGAACTCCTTGGCAACCCCGCCCGCTTTCTCAATCTCGCGAGCCACCAGTTGGCCCAAATCCTTTAAATGCACATGGCCAGGCACAAATTGCGTGAATGAGTTAGCCACCGCAATAATCGGCTTGGAAAAATCTTCATCTTTCATGCCGGTGGCGCGCCACAATGCGCGTGCACCAGCCATGTTACGGCCTTGGGTAGTCGTGTGAGAACGGTATTTAGGCATGGGAAATACTAGGATAGTCGTTAAAACCTTATTTTAACTGAATCCGGAGCCGCATGCGCGACTGAAACAGACTTGTTACATTCACTGCATGCGATAAAAAGGCTAAGGGCGCACTTGTTTATGCTGAAAGGAGGAACAGTGCCTTTTAATCTCAGGGCTGCGTAAGGCAGCGTGTTTCGTCTGCTGGCCGCGCGTACGCTTGCGCCACGAAATAAATGCAGTGCGTTTTAGCTGCTGACGCATCAATACCATCACACCCGCCTGCCTGAGGCCAAACTGATGCTCAATGGCCTCAAATGGCGTGCGGTCTTCCCACGCCATTTCGATAATGCGGGCGATGTCGCTTTCAGTTAGCAGCAACGTTTGATGCCTGTCCATTTTTGATCCTGCCATTGTTTAAAAAATTCAGCGCGTGTGAGCGGTGCAGCCGTGCCATCTTGCGCATGATGCGCGTGATAATGCTCAAGATAGCGCTCATAGGCATCGTCGCCAGCCAACTGGCGGATTCGTTGCCAAAACACATTCAACTTGTGCATATTTACTCCCATACTCACGCTTAGCCCAGTTGGGTAGCCACATAGGCGGTTTCGCTGCTAGGCAACACCGGTTTGCCCGTCACGCTTTTCCAGCTCATGCGCAACATATCCAATACCACCACCCATAACATCAGCACAAAAAACAGGGTTAGCCAGGCATCCAACTGCTGGTTGAAAATCAACTGCGGCGCAACTGCGGCCTTTTCTGGTGGCAATACCCCGGTAGACAGCTTTTGTGCCAAATCATTCGCAGCCGCAAAAAAACCAACGCGAATATCCTCACTGAAAATTTTCTCATAGGCAGCCATTGAGGTAATAATGAGCAGCCACAGCAGAGGCAGGCCAGTGATCCAGGACTTCGCCGCCTTGCCGGATTTGATAAGGATACCGGTGCCTACCGACAAGGCAATCGCCGCCAGCATCTGGTTAGCGATACCAAACAAGGGCCATAGAATATTCACGCCACCATTCGGGTCAATCACGCCGATGTAGAGGAAGTATCCCCAACCAGCGACCACCAAGGCGCTCGTCAGAATCACAGAAGGGGTATATGAGGTTTCACCCAGTTTGGGATGCAGATTGCCCAGCATATCCTGCAACATAAAACGGCCCACACGGGTGCCAGCATCGAGGGTGGTGAGAATGAAAATGGCCTCAAACATAATCGCAAAGTGGTACCACAACGCCAGTAAGTGCTCACCAAACACATTGCCCAGAATACTGGCCATACCCACGGCCAGGCTGGGTGCACCACCAGTGCGGGCAAACAAGGTGCTCTCGCCCATGGCCGTGGCGAGGTGTTGCATCTGCTCCACCGTCACCTGGTAACCCCAGCCACTAATCGCATTCACGGCATCCAGTGCCTCTTTACCCACCACGCCAGCGGGGCTGTTAATGGCAAAATAGACACCCGGCTCCAACACGGTAGCGGCAACCATCGCCATAATCGCGACAAAGCTTTCCAGCAACATGGCGCCATAGCCAATCACACGGATGTCTTTTTCACTGGTAATCAGTTTTGGCGTGGTTCCGCTGGCGATCAGGGCATGAAAGCCTGAGATCGCACCACAGGCAATCGTAATAAACACAAATGGGAAAAGCTTGCCGCCAAAAATAGGCCCGGTGCCATCAATAAAGGGGGTGATGGCAGGCATATGAATCTGAGGATGTAACCACACGATGGCGATGGCCAGCATGATAACGGTGCCCAACTTC
>CAKZJM010000328.1 GCA_936943315.1 uncultured Methylophilus sp.
GACCAGCATACCTTGCCGCAAGAAGAAATTAACCAGTTGCTGGCCAAGCTGGCCCTCGAAGGTAAACGCGTATTGCGCCTCAAAGGCGGCGACCCGTTTATTTTTGGGCGGGGCGGTGAAGAAATTGAAACGCTCATGCAGCATGGCGTGCCGTTTCAAGTGGTGCCAGGCATCACGGCAGCGAATGGTGTCTCCAGTTATGCCGGTATTCCGTTGACGCACCGCGATTACGCTCAGGCTTGTTTATTCATTACCGGCCACCTCAAAGATGGGACGATAGACCTCGATTGGCAGGCCATGGCGCGGCCCAAGCAAACAGTAGTGATTTACATGGGGCTGGTTGGGCTGGAGCAAATTTGCGCCAAACTGATTGCGCAAGGCGTTTCGCCAGACATGCCTGCCGCGGTCATTCAGCAAGGCACCACGCAAAAACAGCGTGTCGTGGAATCAACCCTGAAACATCTGGCGGCGGATGTGGCTGCGGCTGGAT
This sequence comes from uncultured Methylophilus sp., assembly GCA_936943315.1. Classification (GTDB taxonomy): domain Bacteria; phylum Pseudomonadota; class Gammaproteobacteria; order Burkholderiales; family Methylophilaceae; genus Methylophilus. The sequence continues at coordinate 491 of CAKZJM010000328.1, forward strand.
TAAAGCCGCCGAGCCTGACGATTATTGGTGAAGTGGTGAAGTTGCGTGAGCGCTTGAACTGGTTTACGCCTAACGAAGAGTAAGCCAATCAGGCATTGGGTAGAATAGGTAAAGACAGCCTGGCTTCGAGGCCGCCTTCACTGCGGTTGAGCAGTGCCAGCTGGCCGCCGTGCAGTGTGGCAATGCGGTTGCAAATGGCCAGGCCCAGGCCGCTGCCGCCTTCGTATTTGTTACGCGCACTGTCCATGCGTTCAAACGGGCGCAGCAAACGCTCTGCGTGTTCTGGCGGGATGCCAGGGCCATTATCGAGCACGCTGATCACAATCTTGTCGGCCATGACCTGGCTGCGCACTTCTACCTTGCCTTTGCCGTAGTTGTAGGCATTGCCCACCAGGTTGTCTAACAGGCGTTGCATGGCTAGCGGCCGGATGGGAATAAAGTACTTAGGCCCCAGCGAAATTTTCAGTTCACGCCCGGCGCGGCGCTGGCGTTCTGCCAGAGCATGCAGCAAGTCGTTGATGTCCATCATGCGGGTAGGTTCACCCTCCACGCCACGGACAAAATCCAGAAACTGGTGAATGATATTGTCCATGTCGGAAATATCTTCAATCATACCGTGTTTCATGTAGTCGGCATCCGGCGGCAACATTTCCACCGCCAGCCGCAAGCGCGCCAGTGGCGTACGGATGTCATGGGAAACACCTGCCAATAACAAGGTGCGCTCGGCATCAAGGCGCGCCAATGACTCCGCCATTTCGTTAAACGTATGCGTGACCTCGCGTAGTTCTTCCACGCTATCTTCCGGTAGCTTGGGGGCAGGTTCGCCATTGCGCAAACGCTCGGCGGCATGCACCAGCATGGTGAGCGGGCGGTTAATCCGCGCCGTTAACAGGTAGCCGCCGATGAGCGACAGCAAGCCAACTACGGCGGCCCAACCCAGCCAGTGCCAGGGGAAAGGACGGTCGACCTGAATCTTGGGAATCACCACCCAGAAGTCATCCTGGCCGACGTTAAAACTGATCCAGAGGCCGGGAATGTCGTAATGGTTAACGGTGATAATGGTCTCTTCACCCAGCCGTTCGCGGATTTTTTGTGCGACCAGGTTGATAAAGGGGTCTTGCGGCAAAGGCTCAATGTCTTCCAGAAAATCTGCGGCATAGACACGCACACCTTCGCGTCCAGAGAGTTCAGATAACAGTGCCAGTCGGCGGTTTTCGTGAGAGGCGATCAGTGAGGCGCGGGTATAGTTAACAATCGTCACCGCCTGCAAGGCCGCAGCCGTCGCGCGGGGTTCACGGTCAAAATAATCAAAGATCTTCAGCGATGCATAAATACTGACCGCCAGTAAAATGGCGATCAGTAACATGATGCGGGAAAGCAGTCGGCGGGGCAGGAGGCGCACGTGAGTTGGCCAGTGGCTAAAAGTCGGCTAAATGGTTATTGCGGTGCTTCGCCATCAGGAATAAACACATAACCAAAGCCCCACATGGTTTGCAGGTAACGCGGATGTGCAGGATCAGGCTCGATAATGCGGCGCAGACGCGAGACTTGAACATCAATACTGCGGTCAAATACGTCTAGTTCGCGGCCACGTGCCAGTTGCATCAGGCGGTCACGTGACAACGGCTGGCGCGGGTGCTCGGTAAACACTTTGAGCAACGTGAATTCGCCACTGGTGATAGTGATGGGCACGCCATTCTTGGTCAGGCTGCGTGTATTGGTATCAAACACAAATTCGCCAAACTGGAAGGCGGAGGTTTTTTCTTCAGTCACCTGTTTCGGGGTGATTTCATGGCGGCGTAACACCGCGTTAATTCTCGCCAGCAGCTCACGGGGGTTAAATGGCTTGGGCAGATAGTCGTCTGCGCCCATCTCCAGGCCAACGATACGGTCTACTTCATCGCCGCGTGCGGTCAGCATGATGATAGGGGTCATGTGGTTTGCGCCACGCAGTCGGCGGCAGATTGCCAACCCATCTTCGCCCGGCAGCATCAAATCGAGAATCAGTAAATCGAACGACTCTGCTGCCATGGCTTTATCTAGCTCTTTACCATCGGAAACAGATTTAATATTGAAGCCTTGCTCTGTGAGGTAGCGCTGTAAAAGTTCGCGCATACGCAAATCGTCATCGACCATCAAGATTTTTTTTAACTGTTCTGCCATTACATACCTTTTTACAGAAGCGGGCGTTGGGTAAAACGCGCTTGATCGCTATCAGGAAACCTGACATTGGCTGGGAAACGGCGATGCCGTAAACTTATCTCCTTAATTATACTCCAAGGCGTATCGGGCAAGAAGTGGGTGGTTACAACTTGGTTACAAATGGCGGTGGCGATGAAATATTGCATTTACAATCATGATGCATGATGCTTTGCTGAAAATGCCAGAATTGCCGATGAAAAAAATACTTTTTTCGCTAAATCAGTTGATGCCAGGGCACAAGTTGCGCTATGGTAACCAGCCTGATTAAAAACAGGCAATATCTATCATGTTAATTGAACTGGCTGCACTTAAGGAAAGCGTTTGAGAAGAGCGTTGGTTTGAAAGTGTGGCGGGTGAGAAAAAATAGGGTATTACGTTTGGATGTTGATGTTTAGAGCGATCAAACATTTGAAAGAAGTTTTTTTGCTAACAACGGCCATGTTGCTGGCGTTTCCTGCTTTTGCTGATCTCAAGTTGCCTATCCGGCTGACTGACAACCGGCTGGTGGATAATGATGATGTTGGCCTTTCCAAAACGCTGGAGCATAACTTTAGCCCCGAAGACCGTGCCCGCTTACGCAAAGCGCTTTCAGATTACGCCCGTAATACCGATCCCGATCACCAGCTCATGCAACAAAAACGCAAGGCGATGCATGACAGTATTTCTCAGCGTTTTAACGAATGTAACCGCGATAACGATGATTCGCTGGACCGCGAAGAAGCCACGTTGTGTTTGCCGCAGGTGGCACGACATTTTTCTTATGTGGATCTTGATGGAAATGGCGTGATTACCTTGGACGAGCTGGAAAACGCCTATGCCAAGATGGTGGAAAGGCAGCGTGAGGCCGAAGCCAAAAGTGAAGCACAGCAAAATATCGTCAGCGATTCCGACGTCGACAACAAGTCCAGAAACAAAACCAAACCTGCCTCTGCCGTAATTCCGGCCAATAGTTCTACCAGCTCTAATGGCAAAGACGTTTCAACCATACGCAAACGTCCAAGCTAACTCTTCACTCATGCCTTTGCACATGCCCCTGGTAGTCCCGGCGTGTCTGCTTCTTAGAAGCGCTTTTCTTTTTGCTTAATTAAGCATGGATATCAGCCAATTATCGTTTGTCTGGTGTCGTAGCTTGCACGAAATTTCTCCTGCAGCGTGGCAGGGAGTGGCGGGGACGCATCCCATGCTGG
>CAKZJM010000329.1 GCA_936943315.1 uncultured Methylophilus sp.
GCCTTCTTCCGCCAGGCTGGTATAGCCATGTAAGCGCGCCTGCTGCTGCAAACGATGCGTATGTTGCGGTTGCATAAAGAGCGGTGCCATATCTGCATCAACGGCGAGGATCTCCATGATCACGACCCGACCATGATACCCACTCATGCGGCAGTGTTCGCAGCCACTGGCTTCAAACACATGCCCGGAATGGCTTTCTTCTGAGGCTTCCAGCAAACCCATGCATTTCACCAGCGCGGCATCTGGCACACGCGACTGCTTACAATGCTCGCATAATCGCCTCAGCAGCCGTTGGGCCACGACACCCACCAGGCAATCTGCCATCGTGTGCGGACTGATACCCAAGTCCTGCAACCGGGCAAAGGCTGCCACGGCACTGTTGGTATGCAAGGTGGTCATGACCAGGTGTCCCGTCATCGCCGCCCGAACCGCCATTGCAGCGGTAGACTCATCACGCACTTCGCCCACCAGAATAATGTCTGGATCTTGCCGCAAAATCGCGCGGATACCATTGGTAAAATCCACCTTGTTTGCGGCATTGACAGAGGTTTGACGCATGAGCGAATGCGGATATTCCACCGGGTCTTCAAGCGTCATGATATTGACGTGCTCGTGATTGAGATACCCGAGCATAGAGTACAGCGTGGTGGTTTTTCCGCTGCCGGTTGGTCCGGTTAAAATCAATAAACCTTCCGGTTTTGCCAGCATGGTTTTGAGCTGTGTTAGCTGTGCCTCGCGCAATCCCATACAATCTAAGGGAATAATCGCCTTATCGCGGTCAAGCACCCGCAATACAATGTTTTCGCCATGCAAAACCGGATGGCTTGAGACCCTGAAATCGACCTGCCGCCCACATAAAAACAAATTGACTCGACCATCCTGCGACAGCCGTTGTTCGGCAATATCCAGCCCGGCCAGGATTTTGAGACGCACGCACATGGCTGGCCAATACCGGTCATGCAGGCAACGGATTTGCCACAACACTCCATCTATCCGGTAGCGGATTCTGAGAAAGGCCTGCTCAGGTTCAAAATGGATATCCGATGCGCCCTGTTTGACGGCATCAATTAAAATCGCATTCACCAGACGGATGACTGGCCGCGACTCTTGCTGGGTAGAAAGCAAGCTGGGAGAGGCATGCTCCTGTTCTATTTCATGCAAGATACTGTCCAATGACAGGCTGTGGCCGTAGAACCGGTCCAAGGCCTGTTCTAGATGCGCTTCGGTGGCTAACACGGCGTTGAGCTGCAAGGTTCCACCTAATCTATGCCGGAGCTCATCCAGCACTATTTGCGGCGTCTGGCCTGAGACGGCAATGCGCATGACCAGGTTGTCAGGCGATACATCTAGCGGCAAGACCTTGTGCTGTTTGGCAAAAGCTTCAGGCACCTGCGTCAGCGCTTCAGGGTCGGGAATCACGTGCTGTAAATCGATACTCTCCTGCGCGTGATGCTGGGCTAATACATCCCGAATCATGGCATCTGTCACAAAATGCAACCTGGCCAATTGCTGGCCTAAAGGAAGGTGGCTTCTGGCTTGTTCGATCAAGGCAATATGCAGTTGATCCGCCGTAATCATGCCTTTCGCCAGCATAGACTCCCCCAAGCGAAGCTGATCAGAACCCATCCCCATGTTTATTCCACCGCCTGCACCGTTTCAGGCTGATCATTGGGAGTCTCCTGACTTACCCTGTTCAAATACTCTTGTTGCTGATCATGCTCTCCAGGACTGCTTGCCCACACTCCCGCCAAAGCGGCGGCATGGTTTGGATCCTGCGCCAAGGGATGCTCGTATATTTGACGAGCCTGATTAAGTCGTCCCATTTGCAGCAGATTTTGGGCCTGTGTCAGTGGCTGCTCTGAAAATGATTGCTTCAATGCTGAATGATGGACCTCTAATTGCCAAATGGCAGAGTGAGTTTTAACTGCTGGCTTGGTCAACTCAGGTAATGCCTGTTCTTCTTGTGGCAGATCAACAAGAGATAGGGGCGCCTTTTTCTCTTCTTTTAAGTGAAACAGACTTTGTATGTCGCGCGGCTCTGATGTTGGCGGGTTGTTTTCGGATGTTGGTAACAGCGGCGTTGCTGTTGCCGCTTTTGGCTTGCTTAAAGAATAGGGTAGCTCGCCCACTTCAAAAAACTTGTACAGTTGCAGACTAGTCAAGCCAACCAATAACGCTATGACCGCCCATAACACAGCGAACAAAGCGCTGCACCCCAACATTGACCAATGCGCCACGATAGGGTGACGGGCGACGAAACCACCTGCTAATCCGATAAAAAATAGCCTCTGTCGTAGAACCAGTCATGATGGCTCACCTAAATTGAGCTCAAAACTCTCTGCCGGTAAGGACTCTGGCAATAAAGGCTGGAACGATTGCAAATCGCCTGACTTCACGTCGGCCAGACCAATCACCGTAGGACGCAGAAAAACAATCAGCTCGGTTTTTCTCGCTGCCTGATTTTTACCGGTGAATGCCTGGCCCAGGATAGGTAATTTAGACACCCCAGGGACGCGGTCGGTAAACTCGCGTTGATCTTCCTGCATCAAGCC
>CAKZJM010000330.1 GCA_936943315.1 uncultured Methylophilus sp.
TGTTGCGGACCCATCATGCCGGCAGCACCGCCATAAATGGTTTCAAAAATGCCTTTATCGGTTTCATTTTTGGGGTATGTCCAGTATTCATCTGCCAGGGCAGGACCCAATTTACCTTCAGCAAGGTGGCCGTGGCAGCCTGAACACGCGGTTGAGAAAATGGTGTAGCCCTTTTTAATCGCCTCTTCATTGTTACGGTATGGGTTTTCGCCAGTCGCAAGAAAGTGCTTGGCTTCAGGGGTAAAGGTTTCCCCTTCCATTGGGGAAACATCCAGCACATCGCCAGACAGCGTGCCACGGAACTCCAGTGCAGGGCCATCCTTGAGTGCCACCTGAACTGCCGCACTGTGAACATCACTCCCGGCCTGCTTGGGCGCGTCATCCTTGGCGCAGGCCACTGTCAGGAAAGTTGCCATGACCAGGCCTGAAACACCGAATGCCATCGCAAGTTGCTGCTTCACGCGGCGGGATTGTGGTTGTTGAGATTCTTTCACTTCAAACTCCAAAACTTGATTAAAAATACCGGGAATCAATGCAGATTCAATAGAGGAATACCTTCATCCTTGAGGATGGCGGTAATTTCTGCACCATGTGCATCAATCACACCATTTAAAGCATCCACCAGCTCCGGGTGCTGCTTGCTGACACCCATGACGACGTTGTAGTGCATGGGTATTTTTTCACCATTGGTTTTCTTGGCAGTGTCTTCGACGATCACCATATTCAACGGCACGTCTGAAGCACGCACATAACGTGCGGCTTCGGGCGCCCACAACATCGCCATATGCAAGTGCATACTGGCCACATCATTCACCAGGCGCGAAGGCTCCACGTGAATGTAACGGTTGCGGGTAGACTGAAAATTCTGGATCTCGGTAAAGTAGTCAAACATGTCGTCAAAGCGGTTGATTTGCAGCAACATGTTTTTGCCAGGGCTGTCCGGCATCACACCAATACGGAAATTCTTTTCCTTGAGATAAGGATGATCCCAGGAGGCCACATCGATTTCGCGGTCTTTACGTGTGATAAACACATAAGCTGACCGGTAATAAGGCTTGGTCGTCAGTACGCGGGGATCATGAGGATCGGTGCCAATCAACACATCACATTTGCCTGCTTCCATGTCTTTTTGCAGGGTGAGTGGATTGGTCCACCAGAAGTAGTTGATTGGCATATTCAACGCCTTGCCAATCACGCTTGCAATCTTGTTTTCAAAGCCTTCTTGCTTGTCATTTGAAAAAGGCAACTCGGCTTTACCAGCGCAGACATTGAGTGCATTGGCCGCCAAGGCAGGGAATGTCAGCAGGCTGAATGCCAACGTGAAGCAGGCGCTTACCCAGCCAGCACGGACTCTTTTTACATCAGGAAACATATTTGCTCTCTTCACTCTAGGGGCTGAGAACAGGGTGACCGGGCCATTTTGCGACTGACGGCCACCCTGCACACTACATCAACAGGTTCAGTACCTGAATTACAGGCTGAACACCATCAGGCCACCGCCCATTTGTGTGTGGTTTTGCAGTTCTTTGAACGCACCAACCGCACCCAAACCAGCACTTGGGTCTGTCAGGTCAAATACCAGACCAACACCAGGCCAGCCGCCAACACCGTACATGCTGCCGACGTATTGCTTACCTTTGAAGGAGTAAGTCATTGGAGAACCGATACCACCAGATGGCATCTTGAAGTTCCACAGCTCTTTACCGTCTTTGTTATCCAAGGCTTTCAGGTAACCATCCAGCGTTGCATACCAAACCAGGCCACCTTTGGTATACAAAGTACCGCCCCAAGCTGCGAATTTCTCCCACTTGGTCCATTTAGCCTTACCAGTGGTCAGGTCAAATGCACGGATCTGACCCATTTCTTTCTTGGTTGGGCCGTTAGGGCCAGGGTACATCGCCAAGGTCGCGCCAACGAAGAACTGACCAGCACGGTATGGCAGCATGAACGGCTCCCAATCCATACAAATGTGGTTCAGGCCTGCGTACAAGGTACGGCTTTCAGGATCGTAAGAGTCAACACCCTGGTTGTGGAAGCCCATCGCAGATGGACAAATGTTGGTGCCTTTATGGTCCATACGGGTGGCAAACTCTGGATCACGTACTGGTGTACCTGATTTCAAGTCAACCTTTTTGAACACGTTCACGGCTGGGTCCACTTTTTCAGCCACGATCAGGTTGCCGTTTTCGCGGTTCAGCGTGTACAAGATACCGTTACGGTCAATGTGGCTCAGCAGTGGCGTCATTTTGCCGTTGACTGGCTGATCAGTCAGCACCATCTGGTTCACACCAGCAAAGTCCCACTCATCGTGAGGCGTCTTTTGGTAACCCCATTTCGCCATACCGGTGTCAAGATCACGACCCCAGATCGTCATGGTCCACTTGTTGTCGCCAGGACGCATGGTTTCGTTCCATGGTGCTGGGTTACCTGAACCGTAGTAGAACAGGTTCAATTTAGGATCGTAAGCATACCAACCCCAGTTGGTACCGCCACCGATTTTCCAGGCATCGCCTTCCCAGGTTTTCAGACCCAGACCGAATTGACCGTAATGTGGATTGTCCTTGTTGAAGTCTTTAGACAAACGGATAGACTCGTCAGATCCTGTTGCAAATGCACGCCACTTTAGCTCACCTGTTTTCAAGTCTAGCGC
>CAKZJM010000331.1 GCA_936943315.1 uncultured Methylophilus sp.
TCCAAGGCAGGTTAAGCAACGTGTCAATGTAGTTACGCACCACAGACGCTTCAGCTGACATTGGTGACATCAGCTTGAGTTTCTTGAGCTCTGCCGTCACTTTAGCCAGTGCTTCTTTGGGCATGGCGGCATTCTTGATGCGCTGCTCGAGCTCTTCCATCTCGGCATTTTCATCTTGCTCGCCAAGCTCTTTCTGAATCGCTTTCACCTGCTCGTTCAGGTAATACTCGCGCTGGCTTTTCTCCATTTGGCGTTTCACACGGCCACGGATACGTTTTTCGACTTGCAGGATGTCGATTTCTGACTCCATGAGGTAAAGCAAATGTTCCAGACGCTCAATCACACTGAGCATTTCCAGCACTTTCTGCTTCTCTTCCAGCTTCAGGGTCAAGTGGGCAGAAATGGTATCTGCTAATCGACCAGGCTCATTGATCGTCGCCAGTGAAGTGAGAATTTCAGGTGGAATTTTCTTGTTGAGTTTTACGTATTGATCAAACTGGGTCATCACAGTACGCATCAAGGCTTCCGCCTCTTTATCGTCCTGGTCGGTTTGCTCGACTTCTTCACCCAGCGCCATAAAGCAGTCATCGGTCTCGACAAAGTCGGAAACGCGCACGCGGTGCAGGCCCTCTACCAGCACTTTCACCGTGCCATCAGGCAATTTCAGCATTTGCAAAACGGTTGCCAGCGTACCGATTTCATATAAATCTTCTGCCGTCGGATCGTCTTTATTGGCAGATTTCTGGGCAACCAGCAAAATCTTCTTGTCGCCTTCTGACGCACGCTCCAATGCTTTAACCGACTTGCTGCGGCCTACAAACAGTGGAATCACCAAATGTGGATAAACAACAACATCACGCAACGGCAGCAAGGGGATTAAGGCGGTATCAGGCGTCTCGGAGTCAAGCAAAGTGTGTTCAGTCATAGCGTCTTTCTTAAAGTGTCAAAGGACCAAGCCCTTTGCATTTAGATGGGAACATTCTTTGAGAATTCAATAGAAGCGGCATCTAATGTTGTAGATGCTATCTTGCAATAGCCAGACGGCTATTGCAAGTAAGATTTAGCTCGCGTTTTCGACGCGTTTTTGAGCATCCTGATAAATCAGGATAGGTTCGGAAGTGTGTTCAATAACGCCAGCATCAACAATCACCTTGGACAGGCTCTTGAGAGATGGGAGCTCATACATGAGGTCTAACAAGGAGTGCTCGAGGATGGAACGTAGACCACGCGCACCTGTTTTACGTTCAAGTGCTTTTTTCGCAATCAAGCGTAAGGCAGACTCTTCAAACTCGAGTTCAACACCCTCCATCTTGAACAGTTTCATGTACTGCTTGGTTAGCGCATTTTTCGGCTCGACCAGAATCGTCATCAAGGCCGCTTCATCCAGGGACTCCAGCGTCGCAACCACAGGTAAACGACCAATAAATTCTGGAATCAAGCCAAACTTGATCAGATCCTCTGGTTCAACTTCACGCAGCACTTCACCGACAGCGCGTACGTCTTCCTTGCTTTTCACTTCAGCACCGAAACCGATACCGCCTTTTTCAGAGCGGTGACGAATCACTTTTTCCAGGCCGTCGAATGCACCGCCGCAGATAAACAGGATATTCGTGGTATCCAGCTGCACAAACTCCTGGTTAGGATGCTTGCGGCCACCTTGTGGCGGTACAGAGGCAATCGTACCTTCGATCAGTTTCAGCAAAGCTTGCTGCACGCCTTCACCAGAAACATCACGGGTGATGGATGGGTTATCCGATTTACGTGAAATTTTGTCCACTTCGTCGATATAAACAATGCCGCGCTGCGCTTTTTCAACGTCGTAATCACACTTTTGCAGCAGTTTCTGCATAATGTTTTCGACGTCCTCACCTACATAACCCGCCTCTGTAAGTGTCGTCGCGTCAGCCATCACAAAAGGCACATCAAGCAGACGGGCCAATGTTTGTGCCAGCAAAGTTTTGCCTGAACCAGTTGGTCCGATCAGCAGAATATTACTTTTCTGTACTTCGACATCATCTTTACCAGAAGACTGGTTACCTTCAGACAATGGATTGTATCCAAGGCGTTTGTAGTGGTTGTACACCGCGACTGCCAGGTTCTTTTTCGCTTGCACCTGACCAATCACATATTGATCAAGGATAGAGCAGATTTCCTGCGGTGTCGGCAATTTTTTGTCTGCAGACTTGATTTCGTTGAGGCTCTGGATTTCTTCACGAATAATGTCGTTGCACAAGTCAACACATTCATCACAAATAAAGACAGACGGGCCTGCAATCAGTTTTTTAACTTCATGCTGGCTCTTGCCGCAAAACGAGCAATATAAAAGCTTCTCGCTATCAGATTTAGTGGCCATGCTATTCCCCTGCTGGTTGCTCGCTGATTACACAGCGCTACGTGCGGCAATCACCTGGTCTACCAGACCATAGGCCTTGGCAGCGTCAGCACTCATAAAATTGTCACGATCAGTATCGTTGGCAATGGTTTCAATGTTCTGGCCCGTATGGTGAGCCATAATGCCGTTTAATTTATCCTTGAGGTAAAGGATTTCTTTGGCGTGAATCTCAATATCAGACGCCTGGCCCTGGAAACCACCCAGCGGCTGGTGAATCATGACACGTGAGTTAGGCAAGCAAAAACGTTTACCCTTGGCACCGGCGGTTAACAAGAACGCGCCCATGCTTGCTGCCTGGCCGATACACAAAGTGCTCACATCCGGCTTGATAAATTGCATGGTATCGTAAATCGACATACCGGCCGTCACAGAGCCGCCTGGAGAGTTGATGTACAAGGAAATATCCTTGTCAGGATTTTCAGCCTCCAGAAACAACAGTTGTGCCACCACCAGGTTGGCGGTCATGTCATTGACAGGACCCACCAGGAAAATGACACGTTCCTTCAATAAGCGTGAATAGATGTCATATGAACGCTCACCTCGGCCACTTTGCTCAATGACCATTGGGATATAGCCAAGACCTTGCGGCTCCATACGTTGTTGCATCATGCCTTCGTTCGCGTTCATATAATTCATGGTTTAAGCACCTGCCATCATCAATTCATCAAATTTAATTTTTTTGTTAGTTACTTTGGCTTTTTCCAGCACCCAAGCAACTACATTTTCTTCTGTGGCCAATGCAGCAGGCTCATCCAGACGTTTTACGTCTGCATAATACCAGCTCACAAGCTCATCAGGCTTTTCAAAACTCTGCGCAAAACTGTCAACCATTGCACGCACTTGGTCAGCCGTTGCTTGTAAGTTATTGCCGTTCACCAGTTCTGTCAACACCAAACGCAGTTTGGCATTACGTTGCGCCTGTGTTTCAAACACTGATGGTTCCATAGGCACTTGAGCTGGATCCAGACCACGCTGACGCAAGTTTTGTGCAGCTACCTGCATCAGACGGTTTGCTTCGGCAGAAACAATCGCCTTAGGCAATTCAAAACTGCTTTCATCTACCAGTGCCTGAAATACGGATTCTTTAACACGCGCCTTGATGCGCTTGTCCACTTCCTGCTCCAGGCTTTGCTTGATTTCAGCCTTCATAGTGTCAAGGTTACCGTCTTCAACGCCCAGATTCTTGGCAAACTCAGCATCCACTTCTGGATATACCGGTTGTGAAACAGAGACAAACTTCACGTCATAACTCACTGTTTTACCAGCCAATTGCGCCGGGTTGTGATCAGCTGGATAAGTAATTTCAAAAGTCTTCTCAGTACCGGCCTTGCCGCCCACCAATGCATCATCAAACTCTTTGATACGGCCAGGTTCACCAATCACCAGATCAATGCCGCGGTCGCCGGTGCTTTCAACCTGCTGACCATCGATAGAAGCGGTCAAGGTAATGTTGATACGGTCACCTTTTTTAGACATACGCTTGACTGGCTCATAGCTCACGCGCTGTTTAACCAGTACATCCAGTGTTTTTTCAACATCAGCATCCGTCAACTCCAGTGTTGGACGCTCGATCTTGACCTTAGCCAGATCACCCACTACCACTTCCGGGAAAATTTCGAAAGTTGCAATGTATTCAAACTCTTCTGCAGCATCTTTAAATGGGATGTGCTCAATATTCGGGAAGCCAGCAACACGCAGTTTATTCTGCTCCACAGCCTCACCAAAGCTGGTTTCAACCGCTTTGGAATAAATTTCGTCACGCACTTGATCACCATAATGCTGGTTCACCAAACCGATAGGCGCTTTGCCCGGACGGAAACCAGCAAATTTGGCGGTACGGGAAATTTGCTGTAAACGTTGTCTAATTTGCCCTTCCAGCGGAGCTAAAGGGACTTTGATTGTCATGCGACGTTCCAAGTTGCTGACTGTTTCAACAGATACTGCTGCCATGCTGAACTTCCTGTAAAAATCGTTTTATAACGATGGGTTATGTAAGTAGACGCGAACTCGCACGCCTTTATTAAGGTTTAAACATAACCTGACCATACTCTAAAGCGTTGGAATAGCGATCAAATTATGAAAAAAGAGCATAAAAATATAACACAACTCCGAATTGAAATAAACTTCAAGCCAGCAAACCGGCAAGCAGCAGCATAATGACTTGCTTACAGTCAGCAGAAGCCACTAAAAAGGCTTAGTCATTACCAATATGGAGCGTGAAATGCGGACTTCAAGGCCTAGGCTAAAGCCACAATCGCTTCAATCTCTACCAGCACATCACGAGGTAGCTTGGCGACTTGTACGGTAGAACGTGCCGGCGTGTGAGTGGCAAAGGCTTCTGCATAGACTTGGTTCATCGCTGAAAAGTCGTCCAGGTTCTTAAGAAATACCGTGGTTTTAACGACTTGCTGCAATTGACCGCCTGCCGCTTCAATCACCCCTTGCAAGTTAGCAAGCACCTGGCGGGTTTGTGCCACGATGTCGCCATCATTCAAACTGCCATCAGGACGCAACGCAATCTGCCCTGAGGTATAAAGCATATTACCGACGACGACGCCTTGCGCATATGGGCCGATTGCAGCAGGCGCATTGGGGGTTTGTACGATGTTCATGGTGATCCTTTCTGGTCGCAGCGCGGTTGCTGCCTGAATATATATTGCCTGAATGAATGGGACTAGCTCAAGATTAGTAAAGCTTATTTAAATGACAGGGACTTAAATGACAAAGGCTTCCTGAGCGGAAGCCTCTACACTTACTTCTACCGCCTGCCAGTTGAGCTTGACAGCAGGTGGTGCGAAAGGAGAGACTCGAACTCTCACGCCGCGAGGCGCTGGAACCTAAATCCAGTGCGTCTACCAATTTCGCCACTTTCGCAATTTTGCCAGCCTAAACCGACAATTCGCTATTATAGCCCATTTTAAGCCAATGCCACAAACTTACAGACTTCACATTGACAAGGCCGCCGTTCAACTGCAAGATGCTGGATTAATCATCATAAAAAGTTGTTCATGGGACGGGATATGCATTCAGCCGAAGAAAACATGCTTAGAGCAGAGCTTGAGCTCTTGATGCGAGAGCGCGAAGTGCTGCTCAAGATTACTGGTGTGGCGGCCGGGTTAATCGCAGAACTCAACACCACAGACCTGCCCATCCGCACGGTTGAGGCCGCTGACTTACTGGCAACCACCATTAACCAGTTGCCGGAAGACTTGTTGCAAGACGCGTTGGACGCTGCCCACGCGACCATTATTGACTAAATAACCATCGGGCTCAGCGCACTTGCGCCAACCCTCCGCACTTGTCATGCGTCTGCTCGCTTACGTTTCACCGCTTTTGTTAACGGCCTGCGGTATCGCCTTTCAGGCTAACCCTATTCCACAGCAACAAAATATCGAAACCATACATCAGGCAAGCCCAACGCAAGAGGGTTTTAAAAGCTTTGTTCAAGCACAATCCCCGCAAACGAATTGGCCGATCCAGGCTTGGGATATCGATAGCCTGACCTTGTCTGCGCTGTATTTTCATCCGGCACTCAAGGTGGCTAAATCTGACTATGCCGTTGCATTAGCTGGCATTACCAGTGCCGGGCTACGGCCACAAGTCGGTTTGAATGGCCATTTGTCGCATAGTAACCGTGCCAATGGGGATATCAACCCATGGTCTTATGGCTTGCAGGTGGACATTCCGGTCATCACCAACAACAAGCGCCAGATCAATATAGAAATCGCGCAATACCAGGCAGACATCGCAAAAATCCAGATCTCGGAAACGGCGTGGATGCTACGCCAGCAATTGAGCCTGGACCTGATTCAGCTGGCAGAACAACAAGCCATGCATGGCAACCTTGCCAGACTGCAAAAATCCCAGGAAGCGTTGTTGGCTGCCTACCAAAAGCGTCTTGACTTCGGCGTGGCAGGCAAATCGGATGTGTTGCCTATCCGCCTGCAACACGACCAGTCCGCCTGGCAGTTGCAACAGCTTTCATTACAGATCAAGCAAACCGAGCAGAAAATACTGCATGATGCCGGGTTGACCGAGCAAAACAACCTGCCACTGACGATTGCGCCTGTTCAGCTTTCGCAACTATTAAAAACCCGCTTTGCCCAATCGCAAGGGTACGCTGACGCCGCCACCATCCAGCACTATGCACTGACTAACCGTATGGATATCCAGCGCGGGCTGGCACAATATGCCAAGGCAGAATCGCAACTCAAGCTGGATATGGCCAAACGCTACCCGGATTTGTCGCTAAACCCGGGCATTGCTTATGAATACGGAGACAAAATCTGGGGCTTGGGCATAGGCACCATGCTTAACCTGCTCAACAAGTCGTCTGACTTGTGGGCGCATGCCGAGCAAGTGCGCCAAAATGAAGCAGCACGTTTTTATGCCTTGCAGCACCAGGTCATCCAGCTATCCGAACAGTCTTATATCAAGTATCGTGGTGCGGCCAAACTGCTGGTAACACTCACCCGTGAATACGAGCAGCAATCCAACCGCAAGGCGCAATTGGAAAATCAATGGCATCAGGGCCTGATAGACAAAACGGAATACCTGCAAACTGAAATCCAGTTTTATAGTGCGCAGCAACGGCTAATTACCCAACAGGCAAACGTGATGCGCGCCTTGCAGGACATTGAAAATGTGATGCAAAAGCCAATTGCGCTTTCGCAAAAAGAAACGGCGTTTGCCACCCAAAAACAAGAGGTGCCAGCAAAATGAATAAAAAAGCACTTTGGATTATCGGTGCCCAGATTGTATTTATTGTGATCCTGATTTGGACCATTGTATTTGTGGGCCGCGATGAATATGAATCTCTGCAGAATGACAGCGAAGAAGAGATTGAAAGCCCTGTGCGCGTTTCTGAACAAAATGGCCTGCAAGTGGTGCAGCTCAACCTGGCTACTCAGAGAAACAGCGGCATCAGCGTTCAGCCTCTGCAAGCCTATGATTATCACGGCAACATCAAAGTATTGGGCTCGGTGATTTCGATTCAGACGCTGGTGGACTATAACAGCCAGTACCAGCAGTTAAAAGCCCAACTGGCCGTGGCCGAAAGCGTCTTACCTAACCACCAGTTACAGTATCAGCGCTATAAACAGTTAAATGAAGACGATAAAAATGTTTCTGACAAAGCGGTGCAGGAAGCACAAGCGCTGGTCATTAATGACCAGACTCAAATTAAAACCGCGCAAGCTCAGTTAAAAGCACTCACCGATACCATCATCGCACAGTGGGGGCAACCCTTGGCCATGCTGGTGACACAACATCCCGCCCCTAGCCCCCTGCGCGACTTGCTCATGCAAAAGAAGGTCCTGGTACAGGTCAGCTTTCCGCTTAACTTCAAAGCCCCTGAGGGCAATTCCAGCCTGTTGATTACCCCCATCCAGGATGAGGTGCCGCCGATCCGGGCTGACTATGTTTCACAGTCGATTCAGACTGACATCAGCAACATTGGTAAAACCTATTTTTATAGTGCCCCTGCGGACTACTTGCGGGTAGGCATGCGGGTCAATGTGGTCCCGGCAAATGCGTCTTCTTCAATGAAGGGTGTGCTTGTGCCTAACCAGGCGATTGCCTGGCATGGCGGCATGGCCTGGATTTATGTGAAAACCAAGCCGGATACCTTTTTGCGCAAGCCGGTTGCCTCCGACATTGAGCTGGATAACGGCTGGTTTGATAACAGCCTCGCCCCTGGCACTGAGGTCGTGACTCGGGGTGCACAATTGCTGCTGTCAGAAGAGTTCAAGTTCCAGATCAAAAACGAAAATGATGACTAAACAGCAATCACTTTCAACCATACAGGAGTCATCGGCATGATGTCGGCGCTGGTCAGGTTCGCCATCCGTTTTTATGGCGTGATCATCGGCCTTGCCTTGCTGGTGATTGTGTATGGCGCTTACAGCCTTAGCCAGAGTGACTTGAATGTTTTTCCAGAGTTTGCCCCCACACAGGTAGTGATCCAAACCGAGTCGCCTGGCCTATCAGCCAGCCTGGTTGAAAAACTGGTGACGCAACCGATTGAGAATGTTGTCTCAGGCGCCATCGGGATTAAAAGTCTGCGCTCCCAGTCTATTCCCGGCCTGTCGATTATCACGGTGATTTTCCAGGATAAGTCAGACATTTACCGTAACCGGCAAATTGTTGGCGAACGCCTCAATATGCTGGGTAGCCAACTGCCACCCGGCATTGTCCCCAACATTACGCCCCTGACCTCTTCAGCCAGCACCGTCATGGGCATAGGCGTCACCTCAGACAAACTGTCACTGATGCAATTGCGCACCTTGGTGGACTGGCACTTAACGCCGCATTTAATGGCAATCCCTGGCGTGGCGGATATCAATGTGTATGGTGGTGAAGTCCGCCAGTTCCAGATCAAGATTGATCCGCGCAAGCTAATGCTGTATCAGTTAAACGTGCAGGATGTAGTGTTTGCCGCCACGCGTGCCACGGGCGTGCGCGGTGCAGGCTATATCCAGAATGACAACCAGCGCATCATCCTCAATAGCCAGGGCCAAACGACAACCCCGCAGCAATTAGCCAACATCACCCTGCTACGCAAGCTGGGGCGCACCATCCGTATCCGGGATGTTGCTGAAGTCACTGAAGGCGCCGCACCTTCTATTAGCGCAGCCGCAGTCAATGGCAAACCGGCCGTCTATCTTTCGGTACAAGGCCAGTTAGGCGCCAATGTGTATGCGCTGACCAAGCAACTGGAGCGCAAGCTGGCCGACATCAAACCGAGCCTCGAAAAGCAGAAAGTCACCCTGCATGAGGGCTTGTTCCGCCCGGCCAACTTTATTGAAACCGCCATCCATAGCCTGCGTTCAGATATCCTGATTGGCTCCGTGCTCGTGACGCTAGTGCTGTTTATCTTTCTGTTTAATGTACGTACGGCAGTGATTTCTGCAACAGCGATTCCGCTGTCACTATTAACCGCGATTGTGGTGCTGTACCAGTATGGTGTTGGTCTCAATATTATGGTGCTTGGCGGCCTGGCGATTGCGCTGGGTGAGGTGGTAGACGATGCCATTATTGATACAGAAAACATTTTCCGCCGTTTGCGTGAAAACCGCCTGCTGGCGCAGCCACTTCCGGCTGCCAAAGTCGTCTTTCAGGCCTCCATGGAGGTGCGCAGCTCGGTGGTCTATGCCACGATGATCGTCGCCTTGGTATTTTTACCGCTACTGACTTTATCCGGGGTAGCCGGTAAATTATTTGCCCCACTTGGCTACGCTTATATTTCAGCGATTCTGGCCTCGCTGGTGGTTGCCCTGACGTTAACCCCTGCCCTGTGCTATGCCCTGCTGGCCAATGCCCCGCTTAAAAATGAAGATTCCCCTTTATTGCGATGGCTTAAAAAACGCTATGTCCGCTTGCTGCAACAAATTGAAAATCGCTACCAGTTAATTCTGCTGACCAGCTTTGTTTGCATTGCCTTAGGTTTAGCCATTTTGCCGTTATTCAGGGGCCAATTTATCCCCGCCTTGCGCGAAGGCCATTACATTTTGCACATGACGGCCGTGCCAGGCACCTCTGAAGTACAAACACTGAAGCTGGGCAACCAGGTGACGAAAGTATTGCTGGAGATTCCTGGCGTAAAAAGTGTGGCGCAATGGGTTGGTCGCGCGCCCAATGCCGCAGATACGTTTGGTACGCACTACAGTGAATTTGAAGTGGAGATCGGGACGGTTTCCGGGGCGGAGCAAGAACGGATTTTTCATGATATCCGCGAAGAGCTGGCAGGGGAAACCGAAGACGATGATGCCGATGGCAAAGTCGAATTGGGCTTTGTCGGTGCCAATTTCGCCATCAATACGTTTTTGACCGAGCGCATTGAAGAAACCATTTCTGGCTATGCCGCTGGCCTGGTCATCAATATTTACGGCCAGGACCTGGATGCCCTGGACAGGGACGCGCAAAAAGTGGCCAAGTTACTGAGCAGCATCCGCGGGGTACGTGACGTGATTGTACAGTCACCGCCTGAAACGCCCGAAATTGTGATCCGCCTGAAACAGGAAAAACTGGCGCTATGGGGGCTACAGCCCATGGATATACTAGATACGGTCAGGGCCTGTTATGAAGGGGTACCTGTCAACCACGTGTTTATGGGTAACCGTTCGGTCGGGGTCAGTGTGCTGCTCAATGATGCCTCGAGGGATGACATTGCAGATATGCGTAATATCCCGATCTTTAATCCAGAAGGCCAGATGCTGAAGCTATCTGATGTGGCTTACGTGGCGCAAGAAGGCGGCCGCTCCAAGATTCTGCATGCCGGTGCCAAGCGTATTCAAACGATTACAGCGAATATGGTTGGCCGTGACCAGGCATTGTTACTTGAAGATATTCGCGACACGCTGCACAAGAAAGTGCAGCTCAATAGCGGCAACTACCTGGAGTTTTCTGGCGAAGCTGAGGCCAATGCACAATCCCGTCGCGACCTGGTGATTCACTCACTGGTGGCCGGCGTGGCGATTTTCCTCATGCTATATATCGCCTTTGGCCGCTTGCGTAACTTGATGTTAACGTTTGCCAACCTGCCGTTTGCCTTGATCGGTGGCGTGATTGCCACCTTCTTTACCGGCGGCTGGATTTCTGTGGGCACGCTGGTCGGTTTTGTGACCCTGTTCGGGATCACCCTGCGTAACTCGATTATGATGGTGTCGCACTTTCAGCACTTGATCGATGAGGAAGGCTGTACCTGGAACCTGGAAACTTGTATCCGAGGCGCCGCTGAGCGCTTGCCGTCAGTGTTAATGACGGCGTTGGTAACGGCGCTGGGCTTGTTACCGCTGGCTATAGGCAGTGGTGAACCTGGCCGAGAAATTGAAGGCCCGATGGCGACAATTATTGTCGGTGGACTGATCTCATCCACCATTTTGAACTTGCTGATTCTGCCGACCATCATGTTGCATTTTGGCCGCTTTGACAAAAGCGAAGCCGTAGAATGACCACAGCATCACAACGAGGCTAAGTTTGGAGTAAATATGGCTCTAGCTGGCTGGTGTTAAAGCCCACCTCAAACAGCCCATACTGACTCTGGTGCACCACCCAGGTCTTAAATTGCGCCTGTGACAGGAGTGCTGACAGCCCCTGATCTATCACATCCATGGATTGCAAGCTGGTTAGCTCAAAATGCGTGTGCGCTTCAACTAATCTGTCATCCGATTTGACAAGCACCAAATGGCTGGCTTCCAGTTGCCAGGCTAGCCAGGCCGCCAGGCTATCAGAAGTCACTTCCCAGGTTTCCGGTAAGGCAAGCTCGCTGGCCAAGGCAGGGTTCAACGCCATTTCGCTTGGCAACCATACCAGGCCACGATGCTGCCAGCCGCTCTCGGCGATCTCCAGCGGATTGCGTACCAGAGTGAGTTCTGGCGCCATAGCGACCAGGCTGCGTGCCATTTGATCCATGGCATAAATAGCCAAGGCATGTGCCTGCTGGTCATTAATATGTCCATCAGGGAATTTGGCGCGCATCTGTTGAAAATTTCGCACGGCATCTGCGTACATGCCGCCGCCGGGCACGATAATGACCTTACCGTCCCCCCAACGGACAACCAGCTGCAACCACTGCACCAGGCTGTCATAGTGTGTCACGCTACCCCCTAGCTTGATCACCCACATGGTATTGTTCCCGATTATTCATTTTTATAGGCTGCGACGAGCTTGAAGAACTGCGAAGCCTTATCAAAGGTTTCCTGATATTCGCGCGCGCAGTCCGAGTCTGCTACCACACCACCACCGGCAAAAAAGGTCATTCGACCATTGCATATCACCGAGGTCCTTATCGCGATATTGGTATCCATGCTACCATCAAAACCAATGTAACCGATACTGCCGCAATAAATGCCGCGACGATGTGGTTCCAGATCTTCAATAATTTCCATGGCGCGCAATTTAGGGGCCCCCGTAATCGAGCCGCCTGGAAAGCAACCGCGCAACAAATCCAGGGCGTGGAAGCCTGCGGCTAATCTCCCGCGAACAATGCTGACCAGATGGTGCACGTTGGTAAAGCGTTGCAACTTGAACAAGGCGTCCACCTTAACTGAGCCAATCTCACACACTTTGCCAATATCATTGCGCAGCAGATCCACAATCATCAGGTTTTCGGCTCTATCCTTGATGCTATGCGCCAGTTCGTCCGCCACTTGCGCATCCAGCGTGGCATCCTGATGTCTGGGCCTGGTCCCTTTGATTGGTCGGGTTTCCACTTTTTGATCAATCACTTGCAGGAAGCGTTCTGGCGACATGGAGAGCACAGAAAAAGGCATGCCTTTGCCGTCATCGACCTGTAAAAACGCCATAAACGGTGCACGGCTCAACTGTCTGAACTGATCGTACGCCTCACAGGCATCGCCAGCCACCTCCACCGCAAAGCGTTGTGCCAGGTTGATCTGGTAACAATCGCCTGCCCAGATATACTCTTTGACGCGTTGAAACGCCTGGGCATAATCATCCTGGCTCATATTGGCCTGTATCTCGCCCTTAATACCAAAAGGGGCTACGACCTGTTCAACCTTGGCTTGGAGTAAT
Organism: uncultured Methylophilus sp.; assembly: GCA_936943315.1. Lineage (GTDB taxonomy): Bacteria > Pseudomonadota > Gammaproteobacteria > Burkholderiales > Methylophilaceae > Methylophilus. The sequence continues at coordinate 12,926 of CAKZJM010000331.1, forward strand.
TGCTGATGCAAGGTTTCAAGCGCTTGACGGCCGGTGAAACGGCCGTGGGATACTAGTCTGCATTGGCGAAGATGATGATCCACCACAATCGCCCAGTCATAAATGCCGACCAGCAATTCAGGTAATGGCGCGTCCTCAGTCGCCAGTTCTGGCAACACTTCGATACTGCGTCCTAAATCATAGGAAAAATAACCCAAGGCGCCACCCGCAAACGGGATGTCAGGGCTACGTTCAACCTGATGGTCAGATAACCAGTGCCGTATCACTTGAAAAGGATCCTCCTGTGACTGTTGCACAGTGTCATGGGCATGCACTTCGGTCATGGGCCGGCGGTGAATGATGCGAGCGACCGGCGCAGCGACAACAATATCAAAACGGGCACCCAGCCCGGCCTCTTCATTCATGGTTGCCTGCGTCTGGGAGGCCTCCACCTGGCCACTTTCAAGCAACATGGGCCACGGCAAGTGCCTGACCTGCTTCAACCAGTGCATGCCTTCAGCATAAGGTAACTCTAAAACAATTAATGCCATGCTTGCCATAACCTCGCCACTGCATAGGCGGGGAAACACACCTCTGCATCTTTTTTTAATGATCCCTGCGTTGCTGACAGAAGTGCTGAAGCTGCTTGATAAGGCAATCCCAACTTCTGTGCTAATGTCTCTGCCAGAAAACTGCCCGCGCCCAGTCCAAGTAAGGTGGTCGGCGCGGTGGCTGCTTGGGTAAGCATGTTCTGGATCGCCTGCATTAATACTCCCAGCTGTTGTTCTTTAAAGGCTAGCGCCAGCGACAGCCAGGTTTGTTGATCTGCATCCGCATAGTCGTGGCCAACCATTCGTGCCAGACGCCGCATACTTTCTTCCACTGAGCGCCCTTGCCCATCCGCCGTGTCTGCCAGATCATATGTAGCCGGCAACTCGCCAAGGACGCGGTAAACATCGGCCGTCGTCGCAAAATATTCGGCCGCAATATGGCGTTGCCGGCCTTGCCAGGCGATGGTAGGTCCTAACGCCATTAAAGGTGTGCGTACAACCCCGGTATAAAACAGGGTTTGCTGCGCCATGCGCTGTGCATCGGTCCAGCCAGCGGGTCTCACTCGCTGTTGATTGCAGAGGGTGATATCACTGGTCGTACTGCCGATATCCAGCACCAACACACTTGACTGATCGATTAGCGTCGCCAGGCACTGCGCAGAGGCATGCCAGTTCATGGAAGCCACCTCACCCTCAATGCCTGTGACCTCGGCTGTAAAGGAAGATTCGCGGTCAGCGGAG
>CAKZJM010000332.1 GCA_936943315.1 uncultured Methylophilus sp.
TTGCTGGCGCTGCTTGAGTCGGGCCTGAGTCTGATCGAGGCCATTGAAGGCCTGGCTGAAAAAGAACAGCATGACCATGCGCGCGCGGTGCTCACACGCTTGCGCACAGCCCTGTATGAGGGCCTGCCCTTGTCGCAGGCGCTGGCCTTACAACCCTCTGTGTTTAGCCCGCTCTACATTGCACTGATCCGCGCCAGTGAACGTACCGGTGACATGGTGCAGGCGCTGCGCCGCCATGTGGCTTATCAGGCGCAGGTGGATGCCATCCGCAAAAAAATTATTTCCGCGTCGATTTATCCGGTATTGCTCATCGGCGTGGGTGGGTTGGTCGTATTGTTTTTGCTCGGTTATGTGGTGCCGCGCTTTAGCAGTATTTATGAAAGTGGAGGCGATAAGCTGCCCTGGGCGAGCCAGATGTTGTTGCGCTGGGGACAATTGCTGCAAGGGCATGGCGAGTGGGTGTTGATCACCACGGTGGGGGTGGTTGGCCTGTTGTGGCTGGGGTTTTCACGTCCGGCCAGCAAGGCCTGGCTCATGAAGCGTGTCTGGCAAATCCCCAGCCTGGGCGAGGCCTTGCGCATTTACCAGCTGGCCAGGTTTTACCGCACGCTGGGGATGTTGTTACAGGGAGGAATTCCCTTGCTGACGGCGCTGGGGATGGTGCAATCTTTGCTGCCGCACGAGTTGCAGCAGTCGTTACAGCGCGTGATTACCGAGGTGCGTGAAGGCAAAGCACTCTCGGGCGCCATGGAAGCACATGGCCTGACCACCTCCATTGCCAACCGTATGTTGCGCGTGGGTGAGCGCAGCGGCCAGTTGGACGACATGCTGGGGCGCATAGGCGTGTTTTACGACGAAGAAACGGCCCGTCGCGTGGAGTGGTTAAGCAAGTTGCTGGAGCCTGCGCTCATGGTGCTGATCGGGTTGATCGTGGGCCTGGTGGTGGTGTTGATGTATATGCCTATTTTTGAGTTGGCGGGCGCCATTGAGTAATGGGCGCCGCAAAAAGAGTGTTGGTTGAGCAATGCACACCCGGAAAAATGATGGCAACAATGTGATGCATCAGCATCCAATGAAAAGGAATGGCACATGAATATGCAGGATTTGCCATTAACGGATACCACCATGGAACCGTTGTCGGCACCGTTGTCGGCCACGCTGTTGCCTGAAGCGCGGCAGCTGGCTGCGCAGGCGGGCCGTCCGGTCATGGATGTGCTGGAAGAACTTTCTGGCCTGGCGCCCGATGCCTTTGTGCTCGCGCTGGGGCGGCTCATGCATTACCCCACGCTGAATGCGCTGGAGTTGCATGCCATGCACCCCGATTTCGACCAGCTAGGGTTTAATGAGTCGGCCAGCTTGCATGCCTTGCTCATGCAAAAAGACCAGCAGCTTTACCTGGTGATTGCAGACCCGTTGGATGAAGCCTTGCAAACGCGCTTGCAGCACCGCGTGCGGCTGCCGGTGCAATGGTGCCTGGCACACCGGCACGATATTGCTACCTGTTTGCAGTTTCATGAGGCGCAAATGCGCGCACTGGATCAGGTGCAGGCCTCAGAGGGCATTGGGCATGAAGAGGAGGCGCCCGTTGAAGAGTTGTCGCTCAAGTCGATCAGCGAAGACAGCAGCCCGGTGGTGCGTTTTGTGCGCTCTACTCTATATGACGCGCTCAAGGCAGGCGCCAGCGATATCCACCTCGAATCGACTGTCCATGGCTTGCGCGCCAAATACCGCATTGATGGCGTGCTTAATGAAGTGGGTGGGCTCAATGGTGTGATGCAGGCAGAGCAGGCCATTTCACGTCTCAAAGTCATGTCTGAGCTCGATATTGCCGAACGCCGTATTCCGCAAGATGGCCGCTGCAAGGTGCATGCCCTCGGGCGCGAGATTGACCTGCGCGTCTCTATCATGCCCAGCGTATTGGGTGAAGATGCTGTGCTGCGCGTACTCGACCGTAAGGCCCTCAGCGAGGCGCAAGGCATCAGCCTGGAAGTGCTGGGCTTTGCGCCGCACCTGCTGGCACAGATCCGCGCACAGGCCGAAGCGCCTTATGGCATGTTGCTGGTGACCGGCCCCACCGGCAGCGGTAAAACCACCACGCTGTACGGCATGATTTCCGAAATCAACCAGGGTCAGGACAAGATCATCACCATTGAAGACCCGGTGGAGTACCAGTTGCCGGGCGTGCTGCAAATTCCCGTCAATGAAAAAAAAGGGCTGACGTTTGCGCGTGGTCTGCGGTCCATCTTGCGCCACGACCCGGACAAGATCATGGTGGGCGAGATCCGCGATGGTGAAACCGCGCAAATCGCGGTGCAGTCGGCATTGACTGGCCACCTGGTGCTGACGACGGTGCATGCCAATAACGTGTTTGATGTGATTGGCCGCTTTACCAATATGGGGGTCGATGCCTACAGCTTTGTCTCGGCCGTTAACGTGATCCTGGCGCAGCGGCTGGTGCGCGTGATCTGCCCGTTCTGCAAGGTGGATGACCAGCCGGATGACCCCTTACTGCTCAAGTCTGGCTTGAGCGCAGAGGCCACCGCACATTACCAGTTTAAAAAAGGCCAGGGCTGTGGTCAGTGCCACGGCAGCGGCTACAAGGGTCGCAAAGGCATTGCCGAGCTGCTGCTGTTTGATGACCGTATGCGTGAGTTGATTGTGGCTAAAGCGCCGATCAGCCAGGTCAAAGCCCTGGCAGCGACCACCGGCACGCGCTCTATGCGTGAGGCCGGGCTGGCGCTCGTGGCGGCCGGAGAGACCACATTACAGGAGATCAACCGTGTTACATCATTATCCTGAGCCAGGGGTGGATTGCCGCTTAACCGACAGCCGCCGCTGGTGGCAAGCCCTCAGTGCGCCAGAACTGCGGATTGTCATCAGTGAAGATGAAATCGAAGTGTTCCAGTTTCAGCGCCAGTGGTTGCCTGGCGGACGCATGCAGATGCTGGATCATCAGCGCTACGCCTTGGCGGGCGATGGTCAGGCAGTGATCCCGTCCGCGGCCACCTGGCAGGCATTGCATACCCTCTTGGCCCCGCTGACTGGTCAGCGCTGGCATGTGGTGGTGGTGCTCTCTAACCAGTATGCCCGCTGGCTGGTGCTGCCGTGGCAAGACCAGATTCAAAGCCTGGCAGACAAAGAGGCTTATTACCGTCATGGCTTGCAGCTTGCCTTTGGCGGTGATATGCATGACTGGCCTCTGCGTGCACAGGCCACGGCTTATGGTCAGCCGACCTTGATCAATGCCATGCCTGGCGAGCTCATAGCAACATTACATGCGGTGTTGGCCGAATACCGTCTATCGCCTGGCATGATCCTGCCCGCGTGGACGCTCTCGGCCAACCAGACGCTGCATATGCTGCGCCAGCGCAACCTGCCACTGGATGGCTGGGTGGTGTGCCGGGAGTCGCACACGCTGACCATGGCCTGCCTGATGCAGGGGCACTGGCAACAGATTCACCAACTGCCGGTGGATATTCGCTGGCAGCACACCTTGCATCAAACCCTCTGCCGTGAGCAAGTGATGCATCCCGAACGGGCGGCTTTGCCCGTGCTGTTGCCGCAGGCCTCACTGAGCGGGGTGTCTGCACAAGGGCTGGCGCCATTTACCGTCGTCGACGTGCAACCGTCGCAGGGCCTGGGTGAGGCGTTTCACCAGACCTTGCGCAGAAGGGTCACCTGATGCGGTCACCGGACTTTAACTATGCACATGGGCGAGTGCCTGGCCCTATGCAAGTGTCACTCGCCGGTGTGTGTGTGCTTGCTGCCAGCTTGTTGCTGGCGCTATACCTGCACCTGGTGGCGGGCAATGCGGTGCTGCAAACACAAGTGAATGCAAGGCAAGCCTTAGCCACTCCTGCGGCCACGCAGCGCGCCAAACCCAATGCGATGGATCAGGCACTGGCGGCAGAAATGGCCGATGCGCAGTTGCAACTGCAAACCCCTTGGCTGCCTTTGCTGCACGCCTTGGAGCAGGCCCACCAACCCAGTCTGTACTGGATGCAACTGGCGCCGGACGCCAAGCGCAAACATCTGCGCATGGTGGTGCTGGCACCCAAACGGCAGCAAGGCTGGGCCTTGGTCGACAGGCTCAAAAAACAATCCAGTTTGAGCGACGTCAAGCTCAATGCCAGCGAATCCACCGACGTCAACGGCTTAGCCATGACCACTTTTCAGCTGGAGGCCGGATGGACGTTTTAAGCCACGCCTGGCAGCGCATGCAATTTCGGTGGCAGCACAGTGTATTCGGACACCGCTGGTTGACGGCCTTGCTGGCCAGTCTGCTGGTGCTGAGCGGGTTGGTGATGCATGCCTGGTGGCAGCAACGGCAGTTGCAACAGGCTTTGCAGCAGCCCGTCCCTAAGGCATTGCTGAGCTCGCAGTTAAATGTAGCAGCCAGCGCGCCGGCGCTATGGCAGCAATGGCCAGCTGAGGAGGAGGCTGACCGCATTAGCGCGGAGATTCTGGCGCAGGCCGATGCCATGGGCATGCTCTTCGAGCGCGCTGAGTTCCAGTCTTTACCTGCAGAGCGCAGCCGCCTGCAAGTGCAGCGCATCAAGCTGCCATTAAAAGGGGATTACCTGCAAGTGCGACAGTTCTTGCAAACGGTGTTGCAGGCCTATCCAAGCCTGGCATTGAGCCAGTTCAAACTGCAACGCAGCGATGTTATGCAAACCGGTATCGAAGCCTATGTGGAATTTAGTTTGTATACACGCAAGCGGGGCCAGTCATGATGCGGCGCGGTATTGTTTGGTTGGCGCTGGCAGGGACGCTGTTTGCATGCTGGTGGGTAGGCAATGAAGAACCCGCCGAACTGGCAGATTCGCTGGATAGCGCGGTGGATGTTAAAAAAACTTCCCCAGTCAGGGCACGGCAAGTCAAGCCAAGCGTGACCGATTCACACATCACACCAAGCGTTACCCATTCACACGTCACGCCAAGCGTGACTCTTGAACAAGCCATGCCGGGTCTGGCAAGCGTGCTTCCCGTTGAATCCACATCCGTTACACCTGTGATCGTTCCTGTAGCGGTGACTGAGCCAGAAGCAGGCGTCAACCTGTTTGCCGCCCTGGAACTGCCCTCAGCAGCCAATGCAGTAGAGGTGCCAGCGCCCATCAATCCCTACACTTATGCCGGGCGGTTGCAAGAGGCCGGGCGCTGGACCATTTTTTTAACCGATGGCCAACAACAATACGTATTACACGAAGGCGACCACTTTGCCGAAGGCTGGCAAGTGGCTGTGCTCGACGAACAAAAAGTCGTGCTGCGACACGCAGCCGAACGCTTTGAAATCAGGCTGGATAACGGGGTGGTGTTTTGAACAAAAGAGTGAATCGGAAAAGTTGGTTATGGACCTGTGCGCTGCCCTGGTGGCTGGTGAGTTGTAGCAGCCTGTCACCCACGCCCAATACTGGCGATGCGACATTGGAACAGGCCAGGATGTATGCGGCGCGTGGACAGGATGATGAAGCCATCCAGCTTTTGCAGCCACTGGTTGAGGCCAATCCGCGGCAGCCGCAATATAAAAACTGGCTAAGCTTGTTGCAAGAGAAAAAGCTGCAAAAACAGCTGCAACAAGCGGATGGTTTACTTGCTTCGCAACAATACGATGCGGCCACTGCCATGTACCAGCAAGTGTTACAACAGGCACCGAGCAACCGTGCAGCCAGCGATGGACTGCAAAAGGTGCAGTTGTCACGCCAGCATGCAGCACAAATTGAGCAGGTGAAAGTCGCCATTGCCGCTGAAGACTGGGCCGGGGCCGAGTTTGGTTTGCGCAACATCCTGGCAGAACAGCCTGCGCATACTGAGGCACGGCAACTATTTGAGCAGTTGGAACAGAAGAAAAATGAACGTTCTGGCGTGGTACGCCCCTTGCAATCGTCACTCAAAAAGAAAGTGACGCTGGAGCTGAAAAATGCACCGGTAAAACAGGCGTTTGAATACCTGGGCAAGGCGGGCAACCTCAATTTTTCGTTTGACCAGGAGCTCAACGAAGGCATACGCGTGAGTGTGCTGCTGCGGGATACACCGATAGAGCAGGCGCTGGACGTGATTTTAACCAGCCACCAGTTGGGCAAGAAAGTGCTGAACAGCAATACGCTGCTGATTTATCCGCAAGCGCGCGCTGCGCAGTATGAAGAACTGTTTGTGCGCAGCTTTTACCTGACGCATATGGATGCCAAGCGCGCGCTCAATATGATGAAAACCGTGTTGCGTGCCAGCGATGTCTATATCGACGAAAAGCTCAATACGCTGGTGATCCGCGATACCATGGACCGTATCAAGGTGGCAGAAAAACTCATCGCCTCGCAAGACCTCAATGAGCCTGAAGTGATGCTCGAAGTCGAGGTCATGGAAATCAACCGCCGTAACCTGGAAAACCTGGGTATCCAGTACCCGAGCCAGATTGGCGTTGGCGTACAGGGTAACGCCGCTGGCAACACCGGGGGCACCCAGCCGCAGGCGGGCAAGCTGACGCTGACCGAGCTGCGAAACTTTAATGGCAACCTGGGCGTGTTTACCATCAATGATCCGGCGATTGTATTGAACCTGCTGCACCAGGATACGGACACCAATCTCCTCGCCAGCCCAAAAATTCGCGTGAAAAACCGCGACCGCGCCAAGATTCATGTTGGTGACAAGATTCCCGTGTTGACCAGTGTCGCCAGCGCGCAAGGCTTTGTCAGCCAGAACGTCAATTACATTGAAGTGGGCATTAAGCTCGATGTGGAACCAGTGATCCAGATGCAAGACCAGGTCAGCATCAAGGTCGGCATGGAGGTTAGCAATATCACCGACCAGGTCACTACCAGTTCTGGCGTACTGGCCTATACCATAGGTAGCCGCAACGCCAATACCACCTTGCAGCTGCGCAATAATGAAACGCAGATTTTGGCCGGACTGTTCCGCGACGATGAGCAGAAAACACAGCGCAAAGTGCCAGGCCTGGCTAATTTGCCCTTGATAGGCAGGCTGTTCAGTAACAATAACCAGGATAAACGCAAAAATGAAATTGTGCTGCTGATCACGCCGCGCATCATGCATAACCTCAGCCCGGCCAGTTCCGTCTACAGCCTGATTCCGTCAGGGGTCGCGGCCACGGCGAATCCGCTGGGCGGCGGCGCGGGCCGCACTGTGCAGGCCAATGAGCCTTCACCAGCCGCGCCAGTGGTCACGCCGCAAAGTACGCAAAGCAACAATGTGCGTAATGACAGCGGCTTTGCCAACCAGATGATGAACGGCACGGATACAGGTGCTGTTCAACCATAGTGGGATTCAGGTGCCGCCATTGATGCTTAAAAGTAAACACCAAGGGTTCACTCCAGGCTTCATGCGGGGCTTTACCCTGGTTGAGCTGCTGGTGACGCTCGCTTTGCTCGCTTTGCTGGTGACCTCGGCCAGCCCGGTGGTGCAGCTCAATACCAAGCGTGAAAAAGAGCGTGAACTCAAGCGTGCCTTGTGGCAAATCCGCGATGCACTGGATGCCTATAAAGACGCAGTCGACCAGGGGTTGATCAAGAAAACCGCCGATGGCAGCGGATATCCACCCAACCTGGCGATTCTGGTGACGGGGGTTGAAAATGCGCAAGACCGCAAAAAGAAAAAACTGTTTTTTTTGCGGCGCATCCCGCGTGACCCGTTTGCTGCCGATAGTGGGCAAAGCAATGCCGAGACCTGGCGAATCCGTGCTTATGATGGCGCCATTGATGACATGGCCAAGGATGTATATGACGTCTCGTCACGTTCGCCAGCCATAGGCATCAACCAGCAACCCTACAGCGAATGGTAAAGCGGATGAAACGTGGATTTACCCTGATTGAAATGCTGGTAGTGCTGGCGATTTTGGCCATGCTGCTGACGATTGTGACGCCCAAGTTTATGCATATGCTGCAACGCGCTAAGGAAACCAGCTTGCGCCATGACCTGCTGACCATGCGTGACGCCATCGACAAATTTTACAGCGATAAAAACCGCTATCCTGAGACGCTGGATGAGCTGGTTGAACGCCAATACCTCAAAGCGATTCCGCCAGACCCCATCACTGAGCGCAGCGATACCTGGGTGATTACTCTGCCGCCGAATATAGACGAGCAGGGCAGCGTGTTTGATGTCCATAGTGGTTCGGCATTGCTGGCAGAGGACGGAACGCCGTATGCGGTGTGGTAAACCTGCGCCAGGCGGTTTCGTACTGATAGGCATGTTTATGCTGATCATGCTGAGTGGCCTGGTCATGGCCGAAGCCAGTATGCGCTGGCAAGCGCAGGTATTACGCGAGCGCGAACAAGAGCTGATCAAGGTCGGGCTGGCGTACCGCGATGCCATTGGCCGCTATTACAACCAGACCCCTGGCGTCGTCAAAACCTATCCGCCCACGCTCGAGGCGCTGCATGAAGATACCCGCTTCCCCACGGCACGCCGTCATCTGCGAAAAATGTATGTGGACCCTATCACGCAGCGTGAGGGCTGGGGTATTGTTGAGGCCCCCAGTGGAGGCATCATGGGTATATACAGCCTGTCAGACAAGCCGCCTTTTAAGTCCAAAGGCTATCGAGGCAACTTGGAGCATTTGAATAACAAGCGCTACTACGGCGAGTGGTATTTTGTATATGTGCCCCTGCCTATCAGCAGTAATGCCGGTGGCATATAAGTGCCAGTGTTCTGCCGTATTTTCCTTGTTATCTCTATTCTTCCACTGTTTTGTGTAAAGTTATGTTAATGACATCAGGCTTTTGCCTCCGCCAGCGATTAAACAAGTGAGAGGATGTAAATGTGAAATTTTCCTGAAATGTGTGGGGATTTTTCCTGATCTGTATTTTTGCTTATTTGCCTGGCAAAGCGGTAAAAGTGCAATCGACATCCAGCGTTTTTTGTCTGTATCAATTGCGGAGTGCATCGTGGATTTAGTGCCAGATATTGTTGATCTCGTGTTGTATTTGCTGGGCGGGCTTTCAGTCCTGGTGTGGTCCATCATTTTAATGAAAAGCTGGGCATGGTACCGCTCACGCAGTGAAGCCAACCAGTTCTTGTCCGAGTGGCAGCAAGTTAAAACCATTTATGAATTACCCAAGCTGGTTGCGCACAGCAACAGCAGCTTTGCCCGGTTGTGCGACGCAGGCATGCGCGCCATGAACGAGGTCATGGCGAACTCGGTGTTGCGTCGAAATGAGCGCCAGGAAGTGATTTTGCTCTCGCTCAAACAGCAGGCCTACCTGGAACAAAAGCGCATGGACGGCGGTGTGGCTGTGTTGGCGAGCATTGGGTCTACCGCACCATTCATTGGACTGTTCGGCACGGTGTGGGGCATCATGAATGCACTTAAAACCATCACTGCCACGGGTTCTGCTGGCCTCGATGTGGTTGCCGGGCCGATTGGCGAGGCGTTGATTGCCACCGCCATTGGTATTGCGACAGCCGTACCCGCGGTGCTGGCTTACAACTATTTTATGCGCAAACAAAAAGTGCACAGGGCCGATATGGAGCAGGTTGCCAGTCGGTTCCAGTCCTTGTTAACACAGTCTGGTGCGGAGGCTTAACGCCATGGCCATGTTCAGTGACAGTGAGAGCGAAGATTTGGTCAGTGAAATCAATGTGACGCCACTGGTGGATGTGATGCTGGTATTACTCACCGTGTTTATTGTCACCGCGCCTTTACTCATGAATGCGGTGAAGGTCAAACTGCCGCAAGCCAGCGCTGAAGTCGCTGTCACCGTGCCCAAAACAGCCCATATCAGCGTGACCGATGCGGGTGACGTCTTCCTCGACCAGAAACGCTTGGCGCTGGAAGGTCTGACCACAGAGTTGGGCTTGCTCAAACAACGCCAAGACCCTGCCGTGGAAATTTATGCCGATGAACATGCGCAATATGGCGTGGT
>CAKZJM010000333.1 GCA_936943315.1 uncultured Methylophilus sp.
CTTCTTTCTTATGGACAAGCATAAGAAAGAATGGTCGCCTACAGGCGAAAGCAATGCACGAATACGAAGGATGCGGTAGCAACAAGTACTAAAAATGTCACAACCGTTTGTTTTTAAGCAAAGAGTATTACTGGTTTGTAAGGGGGTAAAAATAACGTTTACTTAGGGGCAAACGTAAACGCATCACTATAAAACTCTTCTTCCGGTAACCCTTGCTTCACAAACGTCTCTTTAGCGATATCCACCATACCTGGTGCGCCACACACATAAGCTTCAAATCCACTCAAATCCGCGTGATCTTCAAGCACCGCCTGATGCACTAAGCCTCGGCGGCCCGTCCAGTTATCGTCTCCATGACCATCAGAAATCACCGGAATATACTGAATATTAGGCATAAACTGCGTCCAGCGCTGGCAAAGCTCATCCATATACAAGTCGCTCACTTGGCGTGCACCGCGATACAGGTAGACCGGGCGTTGAATCTGGTTAAAAATCATGTGTTCTATCATGCCTTTGACTGGAGCAAAGCCAGTGCCGCCAGCCACCATGATGATGGGTTTTTCATTTTGTTCGCGCAGGAAAAAGCTGCCCAGAGGCGCTTCGATGCGAAGAATGGTTTTTAAAGGCATCTCGTTAAATACCTGCTCGGTGAAATGCCCACCGGCAATTTTGCGGATATGCAGTTCTAGAAAGCCTTTTTCATGTGGGGCATTGGCGATCGAGAACGCGCGGCGGCGGCCATCTTTAAGCAGGAATTCAATATATTGCCCGGCCATGAAAGTGAGTTGCTCGGTGGCGGGTAATTGCAGGTGCAGTACCATGACGTCATCGCCTAGCTGTTCTTTGTGCTGTACGCGTACGGGCAGGATGCGGGGCTTGATGCCTTGTACCGTGTCGATCTGGCGGCATTCTATGACTAGGTCTTCGAGCGGTCTGGCGCAGCAAAACAGGGCCATGCCTGCGGCGAGTTCATCGTCTGTTAAGGCGTTGCCCTGGTAATCATCATGCATGACCTTGCCGGTAAGCACTTTGCCCTTGCAGGCGCCGCAGGCGCCATTGCGGCAGCCATAGGGCATATTAATGCCGGCTTCAATGGCTGCTTCGAGCACGGTTTGGCTGGGGCGCACGTCAAACGTATGGCCGCTGTTTTCAATCAATACATGGTTCATGATGCGTTGTATTCTATCGATTAATCTTTGCGGGGCAAATGCACCACATTGTCGGCTGGTTTGGAGTCAGGCACTTCAGTAAATTCGCCTTCAATGACTTCATCATTGGCGCTGGCGCGGTAATGTGTGCTGGTTTTGTCGCTGGCTTGCCCCAACCCTGGATTGTTAGCCGGGATCAGTAACAGGATCACGGCAATCACGTCACTGATGACACCGGGGATCAGCAACAATACACCGGCGAACATATTCCGGGCCGTTGAAAACAACGCTGAGACGGGGTTGCCGCCTGCGCCCATTTGCTGAAACATGCGGGCGGCGATCAGGTCTTTTTCACTGCGTATCAGTTGCAGGCCCAGGTAACCGATCACCAGCAGGTAAGCTAACACCCACCAGCCATAGCGCTGACTCAGTTCGATCAGCACGGCTATCTCCAAGAACGGAAAAGCCAGTAAAATAGCAAAGATGAGAAAACGCATGTCAGAATCCTGTCTGTGAGTCAGCGCCCATGACGCCAAAAGAGGAAATTATAATCGTGTTTACGCATGTGCCGAACAGGGCATGTGCAGAGCATATCGCGCAGACGCTGGTTACAGAGAAGTTGGCGGCATGTGTGAATATTTCAAGTCCTGTCACCTCTATCTATCGCTGGCAGGGCCAAGTGGAGCGCGCAAAAGAGATTGGCCTGGTCATTAAAACCTCTTGTAAGGCATATGCCGCTTGCGAGACTAAGCTACGGATGCTGCATCCTTATGAACTTCCAGAGATTGTAGGTATCCATGTGAACGAGGGTTTGCCGGAATATCTGGCTTGGGTGGTGGCAGAAACAATGGGGCGGGAGTCAATCGTTGATTAAAATGTGGATGAAGAGCTGGGTGATGCTGGCGATGGTGCTGGTAACCGCGTTGCCAGCGCAGGCGGCGTCACAGTTCTCCAAGCTGTTTACTGACAGCGATTCGGAAGAGTTTCTGCCCGTTGACCAGGCTTTTAAAGTCGAGGCTGGGCTCATAGATGCCAGCCATGCCCAACTGAAATTTGTGATTGCCCCTGGACATTATTTGTATCGCGAACGCATACAACTGCTGCCTCCCACGGGCGATACCGCAAACATGACATTGCCCGCCGGTGAAACCAAAAATGACCCCAATTTTGGTAAGCAGCAAGTCTTTCACCATGACACCTTAGCCGAAGTGACATTTAGTGGTGCGGCGCCTTCCAGCTTGCAGGTGCGTTACCAAGGCTGTAGCGAAAAAGGCTTGTGTTACCCACCGCAAACCAAATTGCTCACACTAGGCAGCGCCGCTTCAGCCTCGCCTGCTAACGCACTTTCAATGGCGCCTGCCGCTGATGAGGGCGACGACGAGTTTTCCGGCAAACTGCTGTCATCTGGTCACTGGTGGCAGATTGTGGCGGGCTTCTTTGGCGCTGGCTTGTTGCTGGCATTCACGCCGTGCATGTTTCCAATGATTCCCATTTTGTCAGGCATTATTGTAGGCAAAAATGCGCATGTGTCGCGCGGCAAGGCATTTACCCTGTCACTGGCGTATACCTTGGGGATGTGCCTGACATATACACTGGCCGGGGTGGCGGCCGGACTCTCCGGGCAGCTCTTGAGCAATGCCTTGCAAACGCCCGCCGCCTTGATCACAGGTGCCCTGGTTTTTGTCGTGCTGTCTTTTTCCATGTTCGGTTTTTACGAGTTGAAGTTACCCAGTGCGGTAGAAAACTATTTTTTTAACTGGAGTAACCGTTTCAAGGGTGGGCATTTAGTCAGTGATTTTTTGATGGGCGCGATCTCTGCCCTGATTATCAGTCCTTGTGTGGCTGCGCCACTGGCGGGGGCGCTGCTGTATATCAGCCAAACTCATGATGTGACGCTGGGTGCGGTCGCCTTGTTCTCCCTGTCTTTAGGCATGGGGGTGCCATTGTTGTTAATCGGTGCCTCTGCGGGGACGCTGTTGCCTAAGGCCGGTGAGTGGATGAATGCGGTGCGCCGCCTGTTTGGGGTGCTAATGCTGGGAGTCGCTATCTGGATTGTCAGCCCCGTCTTGCCCGTGGCCGTGCAATTGGTGTTATGGGCCGCACTTTGCATTGTGCCAGCCATCTATTTGCGTGCCATTGATCCTTTGCCAGCAACTGCTAGCACTGTGCAACGGGTGTTTAAGGGCTTTGCCGTCATAGTGCTGCTGTATGGGGTGGCGCTGCTGATTGGCGCCTGGTCGGGAGCGCGCTCGCCTTTGCAACCATTGCAAAACCTGATGACGGCCTCTGCGTCCAACGTGCAGTCTTTGCCTTTTCAACGGATACACAGCGTGCAGGAGCTGCAACAAGCGGTGAGTGCCGCCAATGGTCAACCTGTGATGCTGGATTTTTATGCGGACTGGTGCGTATCGTGCAAGGAGTACGAACAGTTTGTGTTTACCGCTCCGCAGGTGCAAGCTGCGTTAAAAGGTGTGGTGCTGTTACAGGCAGATGTGACCGATAATCGCGAACAGGATGCAGCGCTATTGAAACAATTTGCCTTGTTTGGGCCGCCAGGGATCGTCTTTTTCAACCCGCAAGGGCAGGCCTTGCAGCCTGTGATTAAAGGATATCAGGATGCATCCAAATTTCTGGATACAGTACGTGCGCTAAAACTACGGTCAAACGGGGAGGCTGCACATGCGTAATGTCGCACGCGTGGTGATGACGGTCTTGTTAATCGTTGTGTTGGGCAGTGGTTTCCGCTGGCTCTACCTTAACCGTCACCAGTTTATGAGCACGGAATCTGCCTTGCCGGGCGCGGCTGAAATTGCGCCCGTCTGGGCAACGGCATTACCCGATCATGCCGGTAAAATAATTGCTTTGTCGCAATTTAAAGGCAAGCCACTCATTTTGAACTTCTGGGCCACCTGGTGTGAGCCATGCCGTGACGAAATGCCCGAAATTTCAGACCTTGCCAGCAAACATCCAGAG
The DNA here is from genome assembly GCA_936943315.1 of uncultured Methylophilus sp. Lineage (GTDB taxonomy): Bacteria > Pseudomonadota > Gammaproteobacteria > Burkholderiales > Methylophilaceae > Methylophilus. Next base: position 4,122 of record CAKZJM010000333.1, read on the forward strand.
ATTGCCGTGCTTGGGCTGGCGATTGATGAAGCCGCTGCGGTGCATGAGTTTGTTGAAAGCACGCCCGTCAGCTATCCTCTGCTGATTGCAGAAAATGAAGGCATGCCCTTGGCAGAGTTGTTGGGCAACAACAAAGGTGTATTGCCTTACACCCTGATCATTTCAGCCCAAGGCGAGGTGACACACATCTTCTTCGGGCGTGTAAACCGCCAAATGCTGCAAAAAGCACTCAATTTGTAACGTATCTGCCGGTGCTGCGGGCTCATGGGGAATGGCTTATAGCCTGCATGTTCGCTGCAAAACTCCCTCACTTCACTTCTCATTTGCCGACTTTCAATTTTCTTTAAATTGCGAATTTTGCTGGACAAAATGCGATAACTTCGGCAAACTTCGACGCCATGAAGGTTGTATTTTTCTCCATGAGAGGCATGTGAAATGGGCACCAAATCTATCCTGGTGATTCACGGACCCAATTTAAATATGCTGGGCACCCGCGAGCCGCAGCATTATGGCAGCCAAACGCTGGCAGATATCGACCAGCGTTTGCAGACCTTGGCACGTGCTGATCAAATTCGTCTGGAAACATTCCAAAGTAATTCAGAAGCAGACATTATCGAGAAAATACAGGCATTGTCCGTGAATCGTGCGGATTACATCATTATTAATCCTGCCGCATTTACACATACTTCAATCGCCATCCGCGATGCTATTTCTGCAGTCAAGGTGCCATTCATTGAAGTGCATCTCTCCAATGTGCATGCACGAGAGTCATTCCGGCACCATTCTTATTTCAGCGATATTGCTACCGCAGTCATCTGCGGTTTAGGCGCAGAGGGATACTTCGCCGCGTATCGCTACATCCAACAACTCTAATAACACTTAAAACATTTATACATTCGAGGCTTTTATGGATTTACGCAAACTCAAAAAACTGATTGATCTGGTAGAGGAATCGGGGATTTCCGAGCTGGAATTGACCGAGGGTGAGGAAAAAGTACGTATCAGTCGCGCCATGGCGCCTGGTGCCGCGCCCGTCACCCAGTATGTGGCCGCGCCTGCGCCAGCCCCATTGGCTGCTGCGCCTGCTGCGACAGCAGCGGCCCCAGCTGCCGCGCCTGCCGAAGTGCTCGATGGCAAAGTGGTCAAGTCACCGATGGTGGGTACGTTCTACCGTGCTTCGTCTCCAGAGGCTAAGGCATTTGTGGACGTTGGCAGCAGTATCAGTACTGGCGAAACCTTGTGCATTATCGAAGCGATGAAGTTGCTCAACGAAATTGAGAGCGAATACACAGGCGTGATTAAGAAGATTTTTGTTGAAAACGGCCAGCCAGTTGAATACGGCGAGCCTCTGTTCCTGATTGGTTAAGCCGCTATGTTTGAGAAAATTCTGATCGCCAACCGCGGCGACCAGCTGCCTGCAGGCAGCGCAGCAACGAAGTTAAATTGCGCCGTGGCTGCAAGCCACGCGGCTATTGAGACGCGGAGTTAATAATGTTTGAGAAGATACTGATTGCCAACCGCGGCGAAATAGCCCTGCGCGTGCAACGTGCGTGCCGCGAATTGGGGATTAAAACCGTCGCTGTGCACTCTGAAGCTGACCGTGATGCCAAATACGTCAAACTCGCTGATGAGTCGGTCTGTATTGGCCCAGCCCCTTCTGCCAAAAGTTACCTGAACATTCCGGCGGTGATCAGTGCAGCCGAAGTGACAGATGCCCAGGCCATTCACCCAGGCTATGGTTTCCTGTCCGAAAATGCCGATTTTGCCGAGCGCGTCGAACAAAGCGGATTTATTTTTATTGGCCCGCGTGCTGAAACCATTCGCTTGATGGGCGACAAGGTGTCTGCCAAAGACGCCATGAAAAAAGCCGGTGTGCCTTGCGTGCCAGGTTCTGATGGCGCCCTGACGGACGATCCGGCTGAAACCATCAAGACAGCCAAACGTATTGGCTACCCGGTCATTATTAAAGCGGCTGGCGGCGGCGGTGGCCGTGGCATGCGCGTGGTGCATACCGAGGCTGCGTTACTCAACGCCGTGAACATGACTAAAGCCGAAGCGCAAAGTGCCTTTGGTAACCCCATGGTTTACATGGAAAAGTTTCTGGAAAATCCTCGCCATATTGAGATCCAGATTTTGGCTGATCAGCATGGCAATGCGGTTTACCTGGGTGACCGTGACTGCTCCATGCAGCGTCGCCACCAAAAAATCATTGAAGAAGCGCCTTCACCATTGTTGCCGGCAAGATTACGCGACAAAATTGGTGAACGCTGCGCTGAGGCGTGCCGCAAAATTGGTTATCGCGGTGCGGGTACCTTTGAGTTTCTGTATGAAAACGGCGAATTCTACTTTATCGAGATGAACACACGTTTGCAGGTAGAGCATACAGTCACCGAAATGATTACGGGAATCGACCTGGTGCAACAGCAGATTTTTGTTGCGGCGGGTGAAAAGTTACCTTTCCGTCAGCGGGATATCGTACTCAATGGTCATGCCATTGAATGCCGTATCAACGCAGAGGATCCTTACACATTTGTGCCTTCTCCTGGCTTTATCAACCGCTTCCATATGCCGGGCGGTCCAGGCGTGCGTATGGATACCCATGTGTACGGCGGTTATACCGTGCCACCACACTATGACTCCATGATCGGTAAGCTAATCACGCACGGCGCGACACGCGAACAGGCAATTGCCAGAATGCGTGTGGCCTTGTCCGAGATGTATGTGGAGGGCATTAAAACCAATACGCCCTTGCATGCTGACCTGATGGCCGATTTGGCTTTCCAGCAAGGCGGAACCAGCATTCACTACCTGGAGCAAAAGCTGGGTATCAGCTCTAAATAATGTTGCATTGGCTGTTACTTAAAATTCAATCGACCGAGCCGCAGGCCGAGGCGCTCAGTGACGTGCTCATGGAAAACGGCGCCTTGTCCGTCAGCATAGAAGATGCGCACGCAGACACCCTGGCCGAACAGGCCATTTTTGGCGAACCGGGTGATCCGCCACCTGGCATCTGGCAGCAAAATGTGGTCACAGCCATGCTCGATGCTGAGGCTGATGTGCAGGCGTTGCTGGCGAAGGTGCAAGCAGAATTGCAACTGGATGGGGTGAAATACCACGTTGAGCAGATTGAAGAACAGGACTGGGTGCGCGCCACCCAAGCACAGTTTGATCCTATCCGCGTCACCGACCAGCTGTGGATTGTGCCTTCTTGGCATGAAGCGCCGAATGCTGAGGCGATCAATATCGTTCTGGACCCGGGCCTGGCGTTTGGTACCGGCAGTCACCCAACCACACATTTATGCTTGAGCTGGCTGGCACAGTTACCCAAGCCCTTGTTGGATAACGCTAATGTGCTGGATTATGGCTGTGGCTCTGGCATTTTGGCGATTGCTGCGAAAATGCTGGGGGCAAAAAGTGCGACGGGAGTCGATATCGACCCGCAAGCGGTGATTGCCAGCCGGGATAATGCAGCCAATAACCAGGTGGATGCGATCTTCTATGATTCTGCAGATTATCTGCACGAGCCGTTTGATATCGTGGTGGCCAATATTCTTTCCAGCGCCTTGATGGTGTTGGCGCCGGTGATTGCCAAATCTTGCAAAAATGGCGGCAAAGTTGCATTATCGGGCATATTGGATAGCCAGCAGGAGATGTTGCTGGCACATTACTCACAGTGGTTTGAAATGGATGCCCCCATCCAGCAAGATGGATGGGTCTTGCTGACGGGAACCAGAAAATGTCCTTGATTACGGCCTGCCCGGCCTGCCAAACACAATTCGAAGTCACTGACGAACAGCTGCAAGCCTATGCAGGCAAAGTCCGTTGCGGGGAGTGCGATCATGTATTTGATGCCCGCTCGCATTTGCTGAGTTCAGCGACTCCGGTTGAGGCTGACGCGGGTGCAGCCATTGCCAGTGAGGCTGAAGTTTATTTCAAAGTGAGTGCAGAAGCAGCGCAGGCAGAGACCAACACTGTCACGCCTGACATTTCTCTGCAGCCGGATGTGGTGTTAGACGATGCACTGAGCCCATCGTGGAACCTGCGTCTTGATGACACTGAAAATACGCAGCCCGAAATCCCCGCCTTTTTACGTAGTGTCTCCCTTGATGAACGGCCAGTGCCAGCAGCGAGTCCTGTCAGCCTGTGGTTATTCCGCACTTTGTCCGCGCTATTGCTGCTCACGTTATTGCTGCAAGGCCTCTATTTTATGCGTACCAGCCTGGCCGCCAATTATCCGCATACCAAGCCCTTTTTACTGGCATTGTGCAAGCCGCTGCATTGTGAGCTCAGTTTGCCGCATGATATTGCCCAGCTAACCATTGATGATGCAGATATCCAGGAACACAAGGAGCGTCAGGGGGTGTTGACCTTTTCCAGTGTGCTCATGAATCACGGAGCAGTGGTGCAGGCTTACCCCAAGGTCGAGCTGACGCTGACCAACACGGCTGATGAAGCGGTGTTGCGTAAAATCCTCAACCCGGCTGACTATCTGCCATCAACCGTCAACCACACTGCCGGGCTGGCTCCGCAGCAAGAGCAATCAGTGAAAGTGTTGCTAGGTGTAGACGAAAAACTGGTCACCGGTTTCCGCGTGGCCATTGCCTATTAAGCTTCGCTCCCGGGCGTTAAATCTGCGCCTGATGTTCCCCCACCTCTGCCATCACTTTTTCCAACACCTCAATCGCGGCCGTGCGCACAAAACTTTTACGCCAGGCCAAAGCAATGCGGCGGCTAGGTGCAGGCTTGCTAAACGGGATCACCCGAATCAGCGGGTTTTGATAACGTGCCGCTGTCGCCATGGCGGGTAACACGGTGATTCCCAGGTTTGAGGCGACCATATTGCGTATGGTTTCCAACGAGTTGCCTTGTAATACTTCGCCTTTACGGCTCAGTTCGGGGCAAGCCTGGGTGACTTGATTGCTGAAACAGTGGCCGGTGTTGAGCAACAACACTTTTTCGCTGCTGAGCTCATCGGCATTCACGCTTTTGCGTCCGGCCCAGGGGTGATTCACCGGCACTACCACATTAAAATCTTCATCATAAAGCGGAGTGGTTTCTATGCCGGGCACATCAAACGGCAGGGCGATCACCGCAGCATCAATCACGCCATTTTTAAGCTGTTGCTCCAGGGTGGCCGTAATATTTTCCTCGACCTCCAAAGGCATGTGCGGTGCGGTCTTTACCAGGGGCGGAATAATCTCTGGTAGCAAGTAAGGCCCTACCGAGTGAATCATGCCCAATTTAAACGGGCCATTCAACGGGTCATTACCCAGTTTTGCCATGTCTTTGATCTTGGCCGCCTGCTCTAGCACAATGTTTGCCTGCGCAATAATCTGTTCGCCGATCCCGGTCGGGGTGACCTCGTTGCGGTTACGCTCAAACAATGACACACCCAATTCTTCTTCCAGTTTTTTAATGCCCAAACTGAGGGCAGGTTGTGTCACAAAACATTTCTCTGCCGCCCGGCGAAAGTTGCGCTCTTGCGCCACGGCCAGCACAAATTTCAATTCGATTAAAGTCATGGTTCTCTCCCAGCCTATTTCAGAATAGTGTAATACGATTAATTTTATTAATCAATAATATCAAAACATACAATTATGCAAATTAATCTGGTCTCTCTAGAATAGCTTCCATGCAGTCATCGAGAGATTAAGGAGAAATATGTTTACCTGGTTATATCACGAGCAATCCGCGTTACAAGAACTGCTGGCCGCTTACGCTGCCAGTGTTTAAATCAATTTATTTTATGATGA